>JAAXMC010000119.1 GCA_013036315.1 Vulcanimicrobiota bacterium | reverse complement strand
ACCGGATGGGTTGCATCGGGAATTTCGGAAATCGCTATCTGTTCGCTGATGTAGCGAATGACATGTCCGGCTTCTAAGCCGTCGATCCCATATCGCGTGCGAAGGTACGTTCTAGCGTCCTCGACTACGCTCGGACCTGGTTCGACAGGCTCACCATGACACTGAAGGCGAGCCGCAACGCCGGTGCGCAGCGTGTGGATTTCGCTTGCGAGCGCCGACGGAATGCCGCGCAGATGCGAACTCCACTGCGGCACAGTCGGACGCCCTGCATAGGGCTCGACGATGATCCCGGTGCCGGTGAGTTCTTTGATGCGCAGCGTGCGGCCGCCCAGGACGAAGACGTCGCCTTGCCGCACTTCGCTGAGAAAACTCTCTTCGACACGCCCGATTGCGTGACGGGCGCCTTTCAACGTGACCGAGACCTGCTGCTCGTCGGGAATCGTGCCGACGTTTTCAAAAAAAGCCGCGCACACTTCGCGTCCCAGACCGTAGAGCGCCTCGCCGTCAAAACCCAGGCGGCGCACGTGAGCCTCGTCGGCTCCGACGCCGCCGCCGGAAAGATACTTCGCGCACGCGATCACGTCGTCGCGCTCGAGCTGCGCAAAAGGATATGCGCGCCGCGCGATGCGCAATGCATCGTCGAGTGTCAGGCGCCGGTCGTAGCAAACGCTGCCGACCAGCCATTGCGCGAGCACGTCGAGCGGAACGTGCGGAATCTTGGCTTCTTCGAGCACGCCGTCGGCGATGCAGCGTTTGGTGGCGGCCGCTTCGATGATGTCGTCACGATCCTGCGCGATGATCGTGCCGCGCGCGACTGCGCCGGGGCGGTGGCCGGCGCGCCCGATGCGCTGCAGCGTCGGCGTCATCCCGCGCGCGCCGCCGATGACCAGCGCGCGATCGATAAATCCGATGTCGACGCCGAGTTCCAAACTCGAGCTGCAGACGACGCTGCGGAGTTTGCCGGCGCGCAGTGCCCCTTCGACGCGGTGGCGCACGTTGCGCTCGAGCGCGCTGTGATGCACGCCGATGCGCGAATCGTACTGCCGCTCGCGCGGCTGGCCGTTCACCTCTTCAATGCTTTCCGGTTCCAGAATTTGCGCCATGCCGTGCGCGATCAGTTCGGCTTGGCTGCGCACGTTGGTAAAGACGAGCGTCGTGCTCTCTTCTTGGCTGAGCCGCGCGGCGGCTTGCGCAATAGTGGCCAACGGCGCCATCGCGTTGGGGAACGGTGCCAGCACGTCGATCGAAATAGAACGCAAGCGGCGCGCGTCGACGAGCTCGCACTCGCGATCGCCTCCCACCAAGAATTTCGCCACGCGGTCGAGCGGGCTGATCGTCGCCGAGAGGCCGACGCGATTGAAGGCCCCGGCTAATTCTTCCAGCGACTCGAGCAGCAGCGAAAGCTGCGCGCCGCGCTTATTGGTCGCCAGCGCATGTACTTCGTCGACGATCACCGTTTCGACGGTGCGCAGCGTCTTGCGATAGGAGTCCATCGCCAGCATCACCGCCAGCGATTCAGGCGTCGTCATCAAGATGTGCGGCGGCCGGGAGAGCATCAGGCGCCGTTCGTCCTTAGGAGTGTCGCCGGTGCGCACGCCGGTGCGCACGCCGGTGCGGACGTGCGTCTCGCGGATCCGCCCGCGCTGCAGCCGCGCGCGCGGAGAATTGGGCCGCTCCAGCAGACCCATCTCGCGGAGCGGTCCGCGCACGTTGTGCTCGACGTCGTAGCCGAGCGCGCGGAGCGGCGAGATGTAGAGCGCGAACGTGCGCGGGTAGAGCCGGTCTTCGTCCCGCCGCTGGGCCAGCGCCGAGATAACCGGCAGAAATGCCGCCAGCGTCTTACCGGTCCCCGTGGGCGAGCAGATCAGCGTGTTGCGCCGCTGCAGTCCCAGGGGGATCGCCGCGCGCTGCGGTTCCGTGGCTTCCTTTAAGTGATCGCGGCACCACTGCGCGACCTCCGGGTGCAGCGCGTCAAAAAGCGGCTCCATTATGCGAACGCCTGTTCGACGGCGGGGAGCCGCTCTCTGCTACGGGGTCGTGGCCGCTTGCGCGAGCGAGTCGGTGGTTAGCGTGAGCGTCAGTTGCTGCTCGACGCGGCTGTCTTGGCCTTGCGCCGGGTGCGTGCGCGTGACGGTGTCTTCCTTTACTTGGACCGGAACGCTGAGCTTCTGGTTGTAGGAGATCGACCCGCTCGTGTCCGCCCGGTAGCCGCCGGCGCCTTCGACGGTCAGCACGCGCTGGAAATCGATCCCGAGCAGACCGTCGTTGTTGTCCTTCGCGATCGTGTAATCGTTGATTTCCTTGCCGCCCGCGCCGGTTTCGACGTTCTGCCAATGGCGCTTGTTGTCGATCGTCGAGGGGTTCACAAAGTTGCGACCGAGCACGCGCAGCAGAGACATCTCTTCTTCGTTGACTTTCTTGTTCGGATCGCAGATGACGCTGCCGATACCGTACACGACGCACGTCGCCGCCTCGGCCGACCGATCGCCGCGCCCTTGCTCCGCGATGCTGACGATAAGGCCCGTATCGGGCTGCACGCCCATGACGTCGACGGTAATCGTGCCTTTGTCGCTGTTGCCGCCCGGATAGTGCGTCATGCCGCTGCCCGTGCCGCCGCCGGCTTCGCCGATGCCTGAGGAGTGGACCGTGAGGTCCGACGTGATGCTGATATCGAAAGTATACGCAAGATGCCGCATCGGCTTCGTCTGGGCGCCGGCGGTCGTGCTCGCAAGCCCGCAGAGTAAAGCAAACGCACAGATGAGATGAAGATGGCGATTCATAGATGGAAACTTCGTTCAGCCGGGGGACGAAACCCGTCCCCTCGTTCCACGGTACTAGGGGGCATGCTGAGTCTTTTCATGCGCTTGACGATTCTGGTCGCGCTGGTCCTGGTCGTTCTCTTCGTCGTCACATTCTTGGTGGTGCACATCGTGGTCCCGGCGCTCATCATCGCAGCGCTCGTCGTCGGCGTACTCTTCCTTATAAATCTGTTCCGCCGCCGGTCCGGTTCGGCGCCGATCACCCGCTACCGGGCCTAAGAAAGAAACGCGGCGAGTTCGGCGGTCAGCGCCGCCGGCTCTTCGAGCATCGGCAGGTGGCCGCTGCTTTCCATGACGGCGAGCCGCGCCGCCGGAAAGGCAGCCGGCATCTCTTGCGCTTCCGTCAGGGGCACGACTTTGTCACCCGCGCCTGCGACGATCAGCACCGGCATCGCCAGATCCGCCGCGATGTCATAAGAGTCCGCGCGCTGCGCCATGCCGCGCAGCATCGCCGCCGCGCCGCGCGGAGAGTTGGTGCGCACGATCGCGCGCGCGCGTTCCACTCCATCCGGATCGCTTTGCAACGACGCGTCTGAAAAGAGGCGCGGAATGTAGCTTTCTACCGCAGGTTCGATGCTGTTTTCGCGCTCCAGCCGATCGGCGAGATCGTTCCGAAAGCCCGCCATTTCAGGCGAATCCGCCGCAAGGCGGCTGCACACAAGCGCTAAACGCGTAACGCGTTCCGTATACATGCGCGCGAACGCGAGCGCAACGAATCCGCCCAGCGAATGTCCCACGATCGCCGCGCGATCGATCGACAGCGCATCCAACATCGCGGCGAGATCGCCCGCCAATGTTTCCATCAAGTACGGTCCGTTTGGTGCGCTCGATCTTCCCATGCCGCGCAGATCCGGACGGATCACGCGGTGCGTTTGCGCGAGCTGCGAAGCCTGTGCGTTCCAGATTTCGCGCGTCAGCGGAAAGCCGTGAATCAGAACGATCGCATCGCCGCTGCCATCCGCAACGACATCGAGCTCGGCACCGTCAACGTAAAAACTTGTCACGACGCCCGTAATACTGTATAACATAAGCAACACCCCTGGCTACTTACCTAGCCAGAGAAAGGATGACTGAGCTTAAATGGCAGTCAAACGTAGAAGGAAAAAGGCAGCTGCGAAAAAAGCAGCGCCCCGTAAGCGCCGTAAAGCCGCGCGCAAGGGCGGACGCCGCAAGGCCGCTCGCAAAGCGACGGGACGGAAAAAGGCCACCAAGCGCCGGCGCCGCCGGAAAAAGGCCGCCTAACTAAAACGCTTCGGCGTTTTCCTTACTAGCGCGTCGTAAACGGCGCGCTTTTTTTATTCAGCCGGCACAAACAGTTGGGGGAGCGTGTCGAGCTCGGAGTCAATGGAATTGCGGTGCTTTCCCGATGTACGCCTGCGCTGATCGTGGTCGCCGGAGTGACAATCTTCCGGATCTTCGCAGCCGCCTACATGCCGTTGCGCGAAGGTGAGATGTACTACTGGGTGTGGAGCAGACACCTCGCTTACGGCTACGCGGATCATCCGCCCTTCCTGGCATGGCTCATCGCGCTGACCTCGTTCTTGGGCAAAAGTCCGCTCGCGATTCGTTCGGCGTTCATCGTTTGTTGGGGAATCGCGGCGTTGGCAGTCGGCCGCGCAGCGCTCGAGCTTGGCGCGACTGCGATCGGCGCAAGCATGGCGGCGATTATCTTTGCCCTGATTCCACAACCCGATTCACTCGCCGCGATCGCCGGTCCGGATCCGGCGTACGTGATGTTTTGGGCGCTGGCTCTCGTATTTGCAGCGCGCGCAGCGCGGCACGGCCGGCCGAGCGATTTTGTGTCTTTGGGGCTCGCTCTCGCGGGTGCGATGCTCTCGCGTTTTTTCGGGTGGGCACTGGCAGCGGGCGTCGTAGCATGGGCGTGCACGCCGGACAGCGGACTACTTCGCAAACGGTTGTGGATTTCGGCCGTTCTGGCCGGCGCTCTTTACGCGCCCTTCATCTATTGGAATGCGACGCACCAGTGGATGAACTTCGCGTTCACTTTCGTTGCGCGGCAGGGCTTCTCGCAGCCCACGGCAAGCCATTTCCAAAGCGTCCAGTCGATTCGTTTCCTTGTTTTTGCCGCACTCTTCATTCCGGTGACGTTCGCGCTGGCGCGTTCCGGCGCGAAAACGCTGCTGGCCTGGACCGCACTCCCACTCGTCTTCGTTTTCGTCGTGCTCGCGTTCTTCCAGAACATCGAGAGTTATTGGCTGCTCGGGCCGTTCACGTCGCTCTGCGTCGCGCTGGGTCCCTGGTTGATCGCGCGCACCACGCTCTGGCGCAAGGCGTTGGTTGCGCTCTGGACAGCTGCCGCCGCATACACGATGGCGATCATCGTTTATGCCGTCTTGACGAGCGGCGGCCCGCTTTACGAGCGCTACTTCGCATTCGTGCCGCTTGCAGCGCGCGTGCAAGGATTGAGCGTGCCGGCGGCAGCGATGCCGATCGCCGACAATTGGGTAGTGGCTGCGACCTTGGAATTCAACGGCGTGAGCGTAAAGATGTTTGGCTCGGGACCACAAGTCCAGCAGTGGCAGCAGTGGTACGGAAGCCGGCTGCCGCAGCGGGCCTTGTTCGTTTCGGATCGACCGCTTAGCGAAGATTACGCTGGATTACACACGCTGAAAGTTGCCTATGCACGCGTTACCCCCGGACCGGCGCTGGACTTTATGCCGTCGGCTACGAGCCGCGCGACATTCTACACCGCCTGGTGCTTAGACGGTTCGCAAGATCGGACGCGTCAGCCACGGCCATAGCGTAAAGAGCGCTGTGGCGCCCCCGACGATGAAGAATGCAACGTGCAGGCCGATGAACGACGCAATCGAGCCGACGATGAGCGCTCCGCCGGGAACCAACCCGAGCGCCACCATCGTGTAGACGGAGATCGCGCGCCCGCGCACGTGGTCGGGCGACAACGTTTGAATCAACGTGTTCGATGCGCCGAGCAGCGTCATCGTCGCCGTGCCGATGATGAACAGCAGCGGCAGCGAGAGCCAGAGGTTCCAAATGAAACCCAAGCTTAAGACGCCCAGCGACATCACCATCGCCGATACGAGCCAAATCGTCCCGCGCCGTTCGCGCGTTCCCAGGTATGCTGTTAACAGCGCGCCGGCAAAACCGCCCGCGCCCGTCGCCGCAATCGCGATGCTCAAACCCAAAGCGTTTGCGTGCAGCGTGTTCACCGCGAATGCCGGCAGCAGCAGTATATACGGCCGCACGAGCAATGCGGTCACGATGAAGACCGCGATGATCCAGCGCAGAATCGGATGCTCGAAAAGAAACCGCAAGCCGTACGCGATGGAGTCCAGCCAGCGCTCGGGCCGGGCCGTGCTCGGCGGCGCGGGCTTCATATAGACGAGCGCGACGATCACCGCGAGCGTCGCCACGGCGTTCACGTAAAACGACCCCGCGATACCAACCGCGAGGATCAGAACACCGGCCAGTGCCGGGCCGAGCACTGCCGGCGCGTTGAACGCCACTGAGTTGAGCCCGATCGCATTACCGATGTACTCGCGCTCGACCATCAGCGGCACCCAACTCTGGCGCGCGGGCGAATCGAAGGCCAGCGTCGTCGCGCTGGCGGCGTTGATCAGAATCAACCCGACGATGTTCATCCATCCCAGGCTCGTGAAGACCGCAAGCATAAGCGCCAGCAGCGCCGTCACGCCATTCGTAATAAACAGAATGCGGCGGCGCGGATAGATGTCCGCAAGCAATCCGGCTACGGGGGAAAGCAAGAGCACAGGCACCGCGCGCCCGAGACCTTGGAAGCCAAGGTACAAGGACGCGGTGTGCGCGTCGCCGGCGAGCTTTGCGATGAAGTAGCCGGTCGTGGTCAGCTGCATCCACGAACCGATGTTCGAGATCAGCAGCCCCATCCACAAGAGGCGAAAATCGCGAAACCGTAAGGCAGAAAAGATCGAAATGCGCCGCGGCGGAAGCGGACGCTCGGCGATCACCGCGCCCCGGCCGCGCGCACGATCAGATCGGCAGCAGTTTCCACGTCGAAGGTTGACGTATCGAGAACGAGATCGTAGTTGCCCGGATCGCCCCACTCGAGGTCGTAGTACGCGCGCAGATAGTCCCGGCGCGCGCGATCGATACGGTCTATTTCGGCAGCCGCGGTTTTTTCGCCGGCGCCCACGCCGTCCATGAGGTGGCGGATGCGCCACTCGCGCGGGGCAAGCATAAACACGCGCAGTATGCCCGGGCCGCGGCCGAGGATCGCTTGCCCGCCGCGGCCGACGATCACAGTATTTCCATGCGCGGCGTATTCGCGCACCGCTTCCTGCACTTCGCGCAGACACTCTTCATCGAACGAAGGTCCGGCGTCGCTGCGGACTTCGGGCGTGCCCATCTCGAGGCTGTGCAGCACGCGTTCGCTCATCGTGCGGCCGATATCTTCGGCTGATTCAACCGCTTCGGGAGAAGTTTGCAGCCGTCTAGCGACGACAACCGGGAGCTGCTCGTCTACGTATTCGTAACCGAGGCGTTCGGCAACGCGTTTCGCGATCCCGAGCGCGCCGGATCCGTAGCGGTTGGCAATCGTTATGACCACATTCGCGTCTTTCTCCGAGGGCCGGCGCGAGCCTCGGCGTAAGAGGCTCCTAATGCCGCCGATCATTCGGACGCACGATCTTCGCAAGACGTTCCGGTCGCCCAAACGGCGCCCGGGCGTCGCCGGCGCGCTGCGCACGCTCTTTTCGCGCGAGTACGAAGACAAGGTCGCGGTGCGCGACGTCACGATGGAGCTCGAGCCGGGCGAACTCGTCGGCTACATCGGCCCCAACGGCGCGGGCAAGTCGACGACCATAAAAATGCTGACCGGAATCTTGGTGCCGACTTCGGGCACCATCGAAGTTGCCGGGCTGGTGCCCTCCGACCGCCGCAACGAAAACGCGCGCAACATCGGCGTCGTCTTTGGGCAGCGCAGCCAGCTCTACTGGGATCTGCCGCTGGTCGAATCGTTCGAACTATTGCGCGCCATCTATTCGGTCCCCAAAGATCGCTACCGCGCCAACCTGCAAGGCTTCATCGAAATGCTCGAGATGGAGCCGTTCCTGCGCACGCCGGTCCGCCAACTTTCGCTCGGACAGCGCATGCGCGGCGACTTCGCGGCCGCCATGCTGCACAATCCGCGCATCGTTTACCTCGACGAGCCGACCATCGGGCTCGACGTGGTCGCCAAGGAAGCCATCCGCGAATTCGTCCGCCACATCAATCAAGAACGCGGCACGACCATCATTTTGACGACGCACGACCTCGCCGACGTCGAGCGGCTCTGCCGGCGAATCATCCTGATCGACAAAGGCACGATTATTTATGACGGCACCGTGGAGCACATCAAAGAGCAGTACGGCACGCATCGCACGCTCGTGCTGACGCTGACCGAGCCGCATCCCAATCCGATTTTGGAAGGCGCCGAGATCGAATCCAACGATCGCGGCCTCGTGCGCTACCGGTTCGACCGCCGCCGCGCGCGCCCCGACCAACTGATTCGCGAGGCGACGCAGCGCTACGAGCTGCGCGACGTCAGCATCGAGGAACCCGACTTGGAATCGATAATCCGAAGGATCTACGTCGAAGGCTACACGCAGGAGCCAGTAAATTCATGATTGTCTCGAGCGGAACCAAAAAACCGAACATCCACGCCGGCGCCTACGTTGCGCCGACCGCGACCATCAGCGGCGACGTCACGATCGAAGAAGGCTGCGCCGTGCTCTTCGGCGCGATAATCAGCGCGGAGGGCGCGCCGATCGTGATCGGCGCTAACAGCGTGGTGATGGAGAACGCCGTCATCAAATCCAGCGGCGGAAAGGTCATGCAGTTTCCGTGCTCGATCGGCGAAAGCTGCATGATCGGGCCGGGGGCGTACGTGATCGGCGCGACCATCGAGCCCGGCGTCTTCATCGCCTCCGGCGCGCAGGTGCGCAATGGCGAGACGATCGCCGAAAACTCGACGGTCGGCGAAATTCCCAAGAGCTTCTTCCAGGACGTCTTTAATCTGCCCGACTCCGAAGACGTGCGCGCGAAAGCCGCGGAGAATTATTCGAAGTTCCTGCGTAAGACGCACGCGCAAGACGCGGTCGCCGAAGCTCCGAAAAAGGCCGCGCCCAAAGCGTCGCTGCGTAAAACCGAGGAGCCGCCACCGACGCAATCGACCGAAGTGGAGAAAGTGGTCGACGTGATGTTCGTGGAGTTGGAGGAAGCGCGCTTGCGGCGTGAAGCCGCAATCGAGCGGGAGAAGAAAACCAAGCGATGACCCTCGAGCCGTACCTCGAGTTCGCGAAGAAAGCGTTCGCGCGCGAAGCGACATACCGGCTCGAAGTTTTTACCGAGATCGGCTCGCTCATCGTGCGCGTCTATCTTCTGCGTTCCGTCTGGACGGCGCTCTACTCGCAGAACATCGCGCCGATGAATCTGCCGCTGCACAGCATGATCACTTACGCGACCGTCGCGCTGCTGATGTCGTTGATTCTCGAAGTGGACGGCACGCGCCTGATTCGCGAAAAAATCCGCGAAGGAACGATTGCGACCGACCTCATGAAGCCGATCAGCGTTCCGGCTTATTTCTTCAGCGACGGCTTCGGTCAAACGGGCCTGCATGCGCTGCTGGTCATTCCGTCGATCCTCTTCGCGCTGCTGCTCGTCCACATCGACGTTCCCAGCGCGCCGGTCTTTGCGGCCTTCCTGCTCTCGTTCGCGATCGGCTACCTGCTGAATTTCTTCGTGAACTTCGTCATGAACTCAATCGCGTTTTGGACGCTCGAAACGTTTGCGATTCAGCTGATCGTGCGGTGGGTTTCGGACCTGCTGAGCGGCCAGATCATCCCGCTCACGTTTTTCCCCGGCATTTTCGGCCGCATCGTGTTCGCGTTGCCGTTCGCGGCGATCTATTCGACGCCGCTGCTTATTTATGTCGGCGTGATTCAGCCGCACGATTATGCGCGGTATTTTCTCGTCCAGGTACTCTGGCTGGCGCTTTTTAGCGCGTTATCTCTTGCGATGTGGCGCGCCGCCGCGCGCCGCGTCGTCATTCAGGGCGGCTAGAGCTCTACTCCCACATCAGTTCGTCGACGTAGCACCACTTCCAATTTTCGCCGGGCTGAAACGATGTGATGATTGGGTGGTGCGTCGCATGAAAATGTTTGGTCGCGTGGGTGTTCGGCGAATCGTCGCAACAGCCGATATGGCCGCACTCCAAACACTCGCGAAGATGAACCCAGTCGCTTCCAATCTTCAAACACTCTTCGCAGCCTTGCGGCGTTTTCGGCGTGACGTTGTGAATGTGGTCGAGGTGCGAACACGTAGCGCTCATGCCGGCAGATCCCAGAGGACAACTTCGCCGTTGCCTTGCAGTTCGAGGCGTTCCACGTCGTAGACCCGGACGGCATCGCCCGCGCGCAATCTCTCTCCGTTCACGTCAATCTCTCCCTCTCCGACAAACAAGAAACCATAACGCTTCGGCTGAAACGTGTGGCGTAAAGCATGATTCTCTAAGCGCAGAACGCGCAGTGTCGCGTTTTGCGTCAGCGCGATCGGCGCTTCAACATTGGGCTCGCCCGACGCCACGGTCAGCCAGCGGTTACGCCGATCGTTTTCGGTGAAATCGGCTTGACCGTACGTCGGCGGCGTTCCAGCGCGTCCCGGCAGCACCCACATTTGCACCAGGTGCAAGTCCAAATCTTTGCGCGCGTTGAACTCCGCATGGCGCACGCCGGTGCCCGCGCTCATGAACTGCACGCCGCCGGCTTTCACGACGCCATGGTTGCCCATACTGTCCCGATGTTCGAGCTCGCCGCTGAATACGTAGGTGAGGATCTCCATGTCGCGGTGCGGATGTTCCGGAAAGCCGGCGCCGGCGGCAATCTCATCCTCGTTGAACACGCGCAGCGCGCCCCATTGCACGTTCTGCGGATCGTAGTAGTCGGCGAAACTGAACGAATGGTACGTCTTGAGCCAGCCGTGGTCCGCGAAAAAACGCTGGCCGGCGGGCTGAACTGCGAACGTACCCGGCGGCTCGGAAAGTGTTTTCATGCACTTCCAGAATCGTCGCCGCCCGGCTCGAGGTTGCGCATCCGGCCCAGCAGCAGATGGAAGTAGAGAAAGCCGCGCACCGGTCCGAGCGCCTCGAGCAGCGCGCCGGCGTCGAGCTCCGGGTCGCCCGAGAGTTCGCGCAGCGAGCGCGCGACCCCCGAGTCCTTTAATGGAAAGACGTCGAGGCGCCCCATTCCGCGCAGCAGAACCACGGCCGCGCTCCATGGCCCGATGCCGCGCACGGCACATAAGCGGTCTGCCGCCTCTTCGCTCGAGAGCCGCGCGAGCGTCTCTTCGGTAACCAAGCCGTCCTCGACGGCCGCCGCGGCGCTGCGCAAATGGTCGACCTTGTTGGCGCTCAGCCCCGCGGCGCGAAGCGGCTCGTCGGGCGCGTAGAGCACCGCCGACGGACTGAAGAATGGATAGAACGCGGAGCCGCCGGCCTCGTGGGCCACGCTGAGTTCCTGAACCGTGCGCCGCATGATCGCGCCGGCCGCGTGAATGCTGATTTGCTGGAAAACGATCGCGTGCGCCAGCGCTTCCCAGAGCGAAGGGTAACGCGGCGGATGCATCCCGCGCAGATTTGCAGCGAGCTGCGCGAGCCACGGAAACGGCCGTACGCGGACGTACCACGAACCGAGATCCGCGCTCGTTCCCAGCATCGACTCGATCGTCGGCAGCCAGCGCTCCGGACGATCTCCGGAGATGCGCAGCTGCAGCGCGCGCTCGCCGGACTGGCGCACGTCGATCAGGTTGCTGCCGCTTGCATCGCTTAAGACTCGGCAATACGCGCCATCTTCGCCGACGACGTCCACGACGTTGGCGGCCAGCCGCCGCAAAGCGTCGGCGGTCAGGTCCAGCCGGTAACCCGGACGAACGGGAAGCTCGGTTTCAAACGTGAAGTGTGCGGTCATCCGTGCTGGCCATCTACTATCAATATTGGCGCATCAACTTCCTGACGATGCTCGAGTATCGCGCGAACTTCATCATGTGGTTTGCCTTCACGATCGTCTATCACGCCACCGCCATTGCCGCGCTGTGGGTGACGCTGCGCACGTTTCCCTCGATGAACGGCTGGGACTTCAAGCAGATGGCGTTCCTCTATGCGCTGTGGATGCTCGGGCACGAATTTCACAACGCCTTCTTCTTCAATGTCGTGAGCGTTCCCGAGTACGTGCGCGAAGGCCGCTTCGACCGTTTCTTGGTGCGCCCGCATGACACGCTTTTTCAAACGCTCACCGTGCCGGCGCAACTCTTTCCCGATGGCCTGATACTCGCCGTCATCTATTTCGTGTTGGCGACAAACTATAGCGGCGTTCACGTCGATGCGGCGTTCATCTTCTTCGTACCGCTCGTTATGCTTGGGGGCGCGCTGATCGACCTGGGTATATCGTTAGCCGTGGCGACCGTCTCATTCTGGTTTGTCCGCGTCGATACGTTGCGCTGGGTCGTCATGTCGCTGGAGCAAGAGTTCACGCGTTATCCTATCAGCATCTATACGCGCGGCGTGCGTTTCTTGTTGGCGTTCGTCTTTCCGTTTGCGTTTATGAACTATTTCCCGGCGACGTTCTTGCTGCATAAAGCCGAAACCGGATTCTCGCTCTCGCCGCAGATCGGGCTGCTGACGCCGGTGGTCGGCTTTGCTTGGTTGGCAGTCTCGTACGGCTTTTGGCGCTACGGTCTGCAGCACTATCAAGGAACCGGCTCGTGAAAAGATCCACCTTCATGACGGTCGCGGGCGCGGCTGCGTTGTGGCCTAAACGCGCCGCCGCGCAGTCGTTCGACGAACTCTTGCGCGCAGCGATCGGACGGATTCCGGCAACGGTCGGCGTCTACGGCCGCACGATGGCGCCGGGCGCGCCGCTCGTTGCCTACAACGCGAACGTTTCGTTTCCGAGCGCCTCAACGATAAAAGTGCTGATCATGCTGACCGCGTTCCGGCTGGCGGAAAACGACCCGTCGGTTATGAGCACGGCTGTCGCCGCCGGCGGCGGGAGGTCGGTGCACGAGCTGATTTTGCCGATGATACAAGTCAGCGACAACACGGCCGCGAACATTTTGATCACGCACTTCGGGTTCGACGCCATCAACGCAACCGCGCGCCACGCCGGCATGCGCCACACGGCGCTGCGCCGTCACTTTTTAGACACAGCCGCAATCTTGCGCCACCATGACAACCGCACGACGCCGCAAGACATGGCGCAGCTGATGTTTCAGATCGAACGCGGGACGCGCGAAGGCATTCGCACCGTCGCCTCACCGGCTTCGTGCCGCGCGATGATCCAAGTCATGCTCGGCCAAACCGACCGGGACAAAATTCCGGCCGGCGTGCCGCGCGGCGTGGCGGTCGCGAACAAAACCGGTGAGGTAACAGGCACGCGCGCCGACGTCGCGATCGTCGACCCGTTCGGCATGTCCCCCTACGTGCTGGCGGTTTACACCGAAAACCTTGAGGATTGGAACGGCGGCGCCTACGGCATCGCGAATATTTCGCGCTTAGTCTACCACCACGTCGCCGGGACTATGCTCTAGCCTCAATCACTACCTTTGTCATTTTGTCGCCGCGGCGAATCGCCTCGAGCGTTTCGAATCCGTCGGTCAGTTGCCCGAAGACCGTGTATTGTTTGTCGAGAAAACGCGCATCGTCCAAACAGATGTAAAACTGCGAGCCGGCAGAGTCGGGCGACGAAGCGCGCGCCATCGCGACGGTTCCGCGCACGTGCGGCCGTTCGTTGAATTCCGCCTTGAGGTTATAGCCGGGTCCGCCCGTGCCGTCGCCTTTGGGATCGCCGCCCTGAATCACGAAACCCGGCTCGACCCTGTGAAAGGCCAGCCCGTCGTAAAAACCGGCGTCGGCTAATTTGATGAAAGCGGCGCTGTGCTGCGGCGCGTCCTCGCTATAAAACGAAAAGACCATATCGCCCTTCGGCGTTGTGATGCGCGCGACAGAGGTCTTCGCGCGATCGAGCAGCGTGCGGAGCTCTTCACCCACGGGAACAGTATGCGTTGCCATTTAGGGCGTTTTGTGCAATTGTACTCCGAAGGCCTGGCCCGCGGTGAGCGCGGCCAGCTTTTCGGCGCGGCTGAGCTGCTTGAAGCGAGCTTCCAAACTCTTGGCTTGCGATGCATCCTCAACTTGGATCCACGCCACCAGCCGGACGGGAAGGCGGGATCGCGTGTACTTGGCGGCGCGGCCATCGCGATGCGACTGCAGCCGGCGTTCCAAATCGTCGGTCCAGCCGGTATAGAGCGAGCCGTCCCGGCAGGCGAGGATGTACACGAACATGGCGTCGTGAACCCAACGTTCATGAATTCTCGCCGCTTTCTTTCCGCGCTCGCGCTGATCGCACTGACGCTCACCCAAGCTTCAGCGAAACCCTCGACGGATCCGCGGATTGCGGCGATGGTTCGGGCCGTTTCGGCGGCGGACTTGCGTGCGTACGACAATCGCCTGGTCGATTTCTATACCCGTAACGATTTTTCCGAAGATCTGAACTCGCCGACGCGCGGAGTTTTCGCAGCGCGCGATTGGATCAAATCACAATTCGAAGCTGCGGCGCAGAAAAGCGGCGGCCGGATGACGGTAACGCTCGACACGTACCTGCAAGATAAAACGGCACGCACGCCGCGGCCGGTGACCGAGTCGAGCATCATCGCGACGCTAGCCGGCGATGCGCCTGGGCCGACGTACGTGATGTCCAGCCATTACGACGATTGCGACGGCGATTGTACGGACGGCCGCGGACAGGCTCCCGGCGCCGACGATAACGGTTCGGGAGCGTCCGCAGTTCTGGAGGCCGCCAAGGTGATGGCGCCCCAGCATTTCCACGGCACAATCATTTTTGCGGTGTTTGACGGCGAAGAACTCGGGCTGTGGGGCTCCGATCATTTTGCGCGCGAACTGAAAGCGCAAGGAACCAACGTCGTTGCCGATCTCAACAACGACATCATCGGGACGTCCAACGCTCCCGCTGGCTCGGCCGATCGCCATACCGTCCGCGTCTTTAGCGAAGGCCTCATCGATGACGCCAAAGTGAGCGCGGTGAACTTGGTCGGCTCGGAAAACGATTCGCCCTCGCGTGAGATCGCGCGCTTCGTAAAGAGCGCGTCCGAGCAATACGTCGCGCCGATGACGGCCACGCTCATCTACCGCGCCGACCGCTTCCGGCGCGGCGGCGACCAAGAATCGTTCACCGCGCAAGGCTTTCCGGCGATCCGATTCGTCGAAATTCATGAAGACTTCCGGCACCAGCACCAAAACGTGCGCGTTGAAAACGGCGTGCAGTATGGCGATCTTCCGCAATACAACGACTGGACGTACCTTGCGAGCGTCACGCGCATGAACGTCGCCGCGCTGGCGGCCCTTGCGCTCGGGCCCAACCAGCCGGCCGGCGTGGCAATACTCATCACCGGACTTACCAACGACTCGACGCTGCGCTGGAAGGCGGCCGCGCGCGCGACGAGCTACGAGATCGTCTGGCGTGAAACGAGCGCGCCGATGTGGCAGCACTCGAAAAACGTCGGCAACGTCACGCAAGCAACAGTGCCGGTCAGCAAAGACAATTACATTTTAGGCGTGCGCTCGGTCGACGCAAACGGACTCGTTAGCCCGGCGGTCTATCCGGCGGCGGTCAGGTAGCAGTCAACGGCGCATGCCGCGCATGATTTTCCCTTCGGTGTTCAAATAGTAGCGCGAGCCGTCGAATCGCGGTGTGTCGGCAAACATCAAGTACAAGTACTTGAAGTTCTCGGAAAACGAATACGCCGGGAAGTAGTCGCCTTGGGTCATCGGCCGCGTGCGCACATCGGTTAGGACGGTGTACCCCTTTGGCGTGCGGCAGTTCCGGCGCAACGCTTGGAAATACCGGTACGCCGTGACGCGATACTTCGGGTCCTTTGTCAGAAACCACAGGTCGAACGAGGAGTTGGGGTATTCGGGACGCAGCCAGTGCCGCGGGCTCACGATTGACAGATCGCTGTAGTTGATGACTTCCGGAATGAGCTCGTACTTATCGAGCACTGCGGTCCACGAATCGTAAAACGCCGAACCGACGTCGCGATTACCGCCCTTCGCGACGAGTTCGGAATAAAACGCGGCGAGTTCCGACGATGTCGTGTCGCCCGTGGGTTGCCCGGTCTTGTAGTTGATCGTCTTGAACCAAAGATTTCCGCCGGCGTGCGTTACTTTGTTCTTGATAATCGCGTCGGTAAGTATGCGGTACCAGTCGCGGGGCTGCGTAAGCCCCAGCATTTGCCAGCCGCCCCACAGATATTCATAAAACGAATCGACCGGTTCGTCGGGCGCGACATCGTCGGTGTCGATGAACTCGCCCTTTTCGACGTCGAAGGTCGTGCCGAGCAGATCGAGGTCCGACCGTTTGGCAATCACGGCTGCGTACGCTTTCATCGATGCCTGCACGTATTTCGGCTGCCCCGTCAGCCGCGTGAGGTCGCCGAACTCCAAAATGTTCGAGCCGATCTCGGCGAGCACCATGCGCGGCTCGCGCACCGCGCCCGTTCTGAGATTTGCGTAGCGATATGGCGCGCCGGTGGGAGATTTCGTGAAACAGACCAGCAGCCGGTCCGCGAGATCACGCGCGCCCTCAAGTAAGAATCGTTCGCCGGTCGCGTAGTAGCCGGTGATGAGGCCGGCCACCATGCGGATCACGGCTTCGAACATCTGCACGTCGCCGTTTACGTCGAAATCGAGATGCGATCGTAACCATGCCACGCACGATTCGAGCTCCGCATCCAGGCCCATCACGTAGAGCGTGTCCATCGCCTCGATGATCGAAAGCCCGAACGAATGCTCCTTGAGGAAAAAATTCGTGGGCTTGCCGCTGAGCGGGCGCACCTCGTCGTAACCCCAAGCCGCGTACTTGTATCCGTGCCAGGCGTGCAAAAATTCGTCACGCACTTGTTGCGCGATTGCTCTGGACGACGGCATAACAGCCGGCGGCAGACACGCCAGTTCGAGCGGCAGCAGCGAGGCGGCCGTCGCGCTAGTTAAGAAGCTCGAGCGATTCATCAATTGCGAGCAACGTGTCGTCGATGTCGCGCGCCGTGTGCGCCGTCGAAAGGAACATCACTTCATTTTGAGATGGCGGCAGCAATACCCCGCGATCGCGCATCGCGTGATAGTACGCCGCGTATTTCTCCGGGCCCTCACGAAACATGAAATCGACGATCGATTCATATTGAACGACGTTGTACGGCAAATGACGGCGCCGGAAGATTTCGCGGATGCCGTCGCGGAGACGTTCGGCCAGCGCGCGCACCTGTGTGAGGTATTCGGGATGCGCTTCCAGCAGATCGAGCACGCGATGCGCGATCGCGATGCTAAACGGATTGCCGGCGTGCGTCCCGCCCGTGAACACCGGGCCGTCGGGCGCGAGCAGCGCCATCACGTCCTCGCGGCCACCGAATGCAGCGATTGGAAATCCGCCGCCCACTATTTTTCCGATCGCCGTCAGGTCGGGACGGATGCCGAATGCGGCTTGCGCGCCGCCTACGCCGGCGCGCGGCCACGTGATGATCTCGTCGAAAACCAAGAGAGCGCCGCAGTCACCGGCGCGGTCGCGCAAGCCTATTAGGAAGTCTTCGGCGGGCAAAACCAGCCCCATGTTGGCGCAGATCGGCTCGACGAGGATCGCAGCGAGTTCGTTTTCGCGGCCGCGGATCGCCCGATCGACGCTCTCGAGATCGTTGTAGCGCGCGACCAGGACGTCGCGCATGACGCCTTCCGGGATGCCGCTGCGCTCCGAATTGACGGTCTGCGCAGATGCGCCGGCGGAAAAAAGCGCCGCGTCGAAATGCCCGTGATAGTTTCCGGCAAATCGCAGTACGAGGTCGCGCCCGGTAAACGCGCGCGCAACGCGCACCGCGCTCATCATCGCTTCACTGCCGGTGGTCGTGAAGCGCAGGCGTTCCATCGACGGAAGATGCCCGCGAACGCGTTCGGCGAGCGGCTCTTCTTCGGCATTCGTCGATCCAAAAAGTGGTCCGCGCGCAGCGAGCTCGTCGAGCCCGGTTGTTAGCGTGGGATGATTATATCCAAAGAGCAGCGGGCCGTAGCCCATAATGTAGTCGATGTAGCGCCCGCCGTTTTCGTCGTACGCGTACGCTCCGTCGCCGCGACTCTGCACGAAGGGCTTCCCACCGACAGCCCAACCAGAACGTACCGGCGAGCTGCACGCTCCAGCGAGCGTCTGCATTAAACTGTCGCGAGGTCTTTGGACATGAACGCCTGCAGCGCGCTCAACGCGCGTTCGACGTCGAACGGCAGCACGCGCGCGCCGTCGGCGTGAGCTTGCGCGTTTCCGTAGTAGCAGCGATCGCCGTAGGCGGCCAACGCAAAACGCGGACGGCCCAACTGTTTTGCGAAGCGCATCGTCAGCATCGCGCCGCCGTCGGTTTCACTCGCAACGAGGATAACGGCGCGCGCGTGCGCGGCTTGTAGCCGGTCGCGGTGCGCGAGCGCAGATTTTGTAACCGGTTCGCCCGCCAGTCGTTCACTCACGATCGCTCCGCCGCGCGCGACAATCTCTTCTTCCAGCGCGCGGTGCTCGGGCGGATAGGTCGTGCCGAGACCCGTGCCGACGTACGCAACGGTCGGAACGCCGGCCTCCAAAGCGCCGCGATGCGCGGCTGCATCGATTCCGAGCGCCAATCCGCTGACGACCGGTTCGCCCAAGCGCGCGGCAAATTCGCGCGCAAACTCTTGTGCCAGCGCAGGCGGCGTGCGCGTACCGACGATGGCGACACCGCCAACGGGCAAGGAACCGCGCACGCTCAGGAATGCCGACGGATCGTCGAGATCGCGCAAGCCTTGCGGATAGCGTGCATCGGCAATCGTTACAATGGATGCGCCCAGCGATGCGAGGCGCTGCGCCGCTTCACGCGCCTGCCGCCGTGCGTGAGCAACCCGGCGGGCCGAATCGCCCTCGAGCCACTCTCTTAATGATGGGTCCTCGCCGCGCGCGAGCGAGCGCAAGCGCCGCGCGGGGATGTGCAGATAGGCGGCGGTGAGCAAGACAAGCTGCTCCTGCGACATTTCGCGCATATGACCGGGGGCTTCGGAGCGCGAACCTCCCGGCCATGCCGCATGTGGAGATGGAGATCGGCCCGCAGAGCAATATCGCCGAATTGGTCCGCGATCTGCCCATCGCGGAGGAAGTGCTGGGCCGGTTCGGCCTGCATTGCGCCGGCTGCGGCGTCAACAAGTACGAGACGATCGAGGCGGGCGCGAAAGCGCATGGCCTGCGCATCGAACCGATCATTGCGGCCTTGGTGCAGGCGCGGCTTTCCGGTTTCGTGCCGAACATCAGCAACGAGGATCGCATACCGTTACGGCGCGCGCCCGGCGAATTCAAGCGGCACGCGAAGATCGAACACGTTGTTCCGATTATGTCGGGCAAGGGCGGCGTCGGCAAATCGCTGGTCACCGCGCTCATCGCGCTCGGCTTGCGGCGCCGAAACCTGCGCGTCGGCATTTTGGATGCCGACATTACCGGGCCATCGATTCCCAAACTGTTCGGCTTGCGCACCCCGCTGTTGATCGAAACCGATCCCAATGCAAAACCGACGCCCCAAGGAAATGCGCCGCCGCTCATGGTGCCGGCGCAATCGCGCAGCGCGATCGAAATCGTCAGTTCCAATTTGCTGACCGATCAAGAAGATACCGCGATGATTTGGCGCGGACCGATTCTCTCGGGTGTGATCCGGCAATTCTACGAGCAAGTGCTGTGGAGCGATCTCGATTATTTGTTGATCGACCTCCCGCCCGGAACCTCCGACGCGCC
>JAAXMC010000118.1:801-11315 GCA_013036315.1 Vulcanimicrobiota bacterium | reverse complement strand
AAGACGAAAAAGACCTCGCTATGAAAATCGAGGCCGGCGAACGCGAACTCGAACACAACGGCTCGGTGAATTCCGGCATCGTGACCACCGGCGAAGAAGCCAAACGCCAGTTGACCGAGGCCAACCTTCGCCTGGTCGTGTCGATCGCGAAAAAATACGTCGGCCGCGGCATGCTTTTTTTGGATTTGATTCAAGAAGGCAATCTCGGCCTGATTCGCGCCGTCGAAAAATTCGACTATCGTAAAGGTTATAAGTTTTCGACGTACGCCACGTGGTGGATACGCCAAGCCATTACGCGCGCGCTGGCCGATCAGGCTCGCACGATTCGCATTCCCGTGCACATGGTCGAAACGATCAACCGGCTCATCAAAATTTCGCGCCAGCTCCTGCAAGAGCTCGGCCGCGATCCGTCGGTGGAAGAGATCGCCGCTGAGATGGGCCTAACGCCCGAAAAAGTGCGCGAGGTGATCAAGATCAGCCAAGAACCGATCTCGCTCGAAACGCCGATCGGCGAAGAAGAAGATTCGCATCTGGGCGACTTCATCGAAGATCAGGAAGCGGTCGCGCCCGCCGAAGCCGCGTCGGTGATGCTGCTCAAAGAGAAGATGCAGGACGTGCTGCAAAACCTGACCGACCGCGAGCGCAAAGTGCTCGTGTTGCGCTTCGGTTTAGAAGACGGCCATCAGCGCACGCTCGAAGAGGTCGGCCAAGAGTTCGGCGTGACGCGCGAACGCATCCGTCAAATCGAAGCCAAAGCACTACGCAAGCTGCGCCATCCGTCGCGCGGCAAGGCGCTCAAAGACTACTGGAGCAACGAGTAGTCCTTACATCTCTCCTTTGGCGTTTTCGGTCGAAGGATGAACCAGCGGATTCGCGGTTGCAAACGCGCCCTTCGGATTAGGTGTCAGCCAAATTTCAGTGTCCCATTGCGCCGGATACGTGAAAATCTTCACGACTTGCGCTGCATCTTTGACTTTGCCCATCTTCACGAGCGTCGCGACCTGCGGATTGTTGAAGTTGCCGCCGGCTGCCGCGAAATCTCTACCTCGCACGGCCAGCCCGTAGCTCATCGTCCCGTCGGGATTTTTGAGGATCCAGTGCACGTGAGCGGCTCTGATCTTAAACCAACGTTGCGGATTGAGGCCCCCAGATGTTCGGTGTAACCGCCGGCATGGTTAGCGTGCGCCCAAAATCCGCGCCGAGCAAGCGGCCTTTGACGTCATACCAGAGCTGGCTGGGGTGGCGCGGGTCGACGCTGTTCCACTTTAAGTTCGCGTAGCTGATCGCGCCGGTCTTATCCTCATTGTTGTAGCGGAAGTAGCCGCCTTTGGCAGCGGCGGCCGGGTTGGGGAAGCGGGCGTTGAGATCTTTTGTGGCCGACTGAACGAACGCGAGCTCGCTCGGGAGCGGCGTGTCGGGAAGCGGGGCTGGGGTCTGAGCCATGACGACCGACGACGCAAAAAATGATAGCGCCAGTGCGAAGAGCGCACGTTTCATAGGTCTACACTCCGTCTGTTTTTACGAGGGTTGAGCGGTCGGTAGAACGCTTGGCGACGGCTTCGGCGTGGGCGGGACGAATCCCGGAGGCGTCGCGACGGGGGCTATCTTAATGGCGGCGCTGGGCGCATCGGCTGCGCCGGCGAGGGCCGGCGGCGTGATGACGACGATGGAGCCCGCGGCGATGCGCAATTCGGCGCCCGTCCGCGCGCGCAGCACAGTACCGGGCCGCAGATCGACCTCCATGCCCTTGCGCAGTATGTGATAGAGGTAGTGGTAGGGGATGAAGATGTCGCCGACCGTATCGGTGACGCCGCGCGTGGAGGCTTGTCCGGCCGTGAGGTGCGGATCTATGTGCCCGACCGGCGTGACCAGCGGCAATTGACGGCCGTTCGTTAGCGTGAGTGGTTCGAAATAAATATCGACCGAACCATCCACGTTCGCCATTTGTGCGCCTTGCGTGCGCACGATCCGAACCTGCATGAGCGTGCCGACAGGAGCAGCCGTCATGCCACCGATCACGATCGGGTCGCGCAGGTGGGCTTGCACCAACGTGCCGGCTTGCCCGCGCGAGCTAATCTCGCCATCGAGAACGAAAAAGAGGCTCGAGCTCGGCGGCAGGTCGTTTTTCGTGGCGGATGGCTCGGCCGGCGGGCCGGCCGTTGAAAGCGATCGAGGAACGACAATAGCGCGAGCCGTTTGAGGACTCGCGCTCATCGATACCGCGGCGCATATGGCCGCGAGCGCCGCTATTGCGGCGCGTGCGAGCTTAGCTCGCTTTTTTTTGCTCTTCGGCGGCAGCAGCGGCACGTTTACCCTCTTCGATGAGTTGTTTGACTTTCTGGCCGCCCTTCTGGCCGATTTGCTCGTAGAAGCTGGGGCCATAACGGTCGCGCGTTGCTTCGCCGCCCTTCTTGCCGCCCTTCTTGCCGATTTGCTCGTAGAAGGCGTGGCCATGGGCATTCTTCGTAGCCTGACCGCCTTTGCGGCCAATTTGCTCATAGAATTCCGGGCCGTACTTTTTCTTGACGGTTTCGCCGCCTTTTTGCCCGGCTTCGCGGACGGTCATGCCGCCGGCTTTCTTGAGCGGGCCGTTCGGGGTGTTCATAGGAATCTTTACCTCGGTTCTTTGCACCGTCCAAGAAGGACGGCAATCTCATGCTCCATATACTAGAACGCAAGTTCGGGCCGGAAAGTTGAGATTTACGTGCTCCTACGGTTGATTTTTTGCCTAGCGCTGGCAAGCGCTCCAATTCTAGTATCGGCCAGGACCCCGCTCTGCCCGCGGGCGGCCCCTAGCGTCTACGTTCAAATAACGCGCCTAGAGGCTGCACGTGACTTGGGCAACGGAGCGCTCGCCGGCTTTTTGCGCTCGTGTGACCGGCAGGTTGCCATCCGGGCTACGCTGGCCATCGGCCGCACGAAGAAAAAGGCCGGAATCCCGCTGCTGGCCGCGCGTGCCGGCGATCCTGACGTTGGTTTACGGGCGATCAGTATTTATGGTCTGGGACTCATCGGTGGAATCCCGTCGACGCAGCCGGTTTTGCATGCGTTGCTCCGCGATCGCAGCGGCGCCGTGCAAGTGGCGGCGCTGGATGCAACCGATCGTCTGGAAACCGCGCACATGCTTTCGGTCACGCAGGAACGGCGAGCCGGGCGGCGCGTTCGAGAACTGCTCGGCGTGGGGGACGTCATCGTGCGCGGTCGCGCTGCAACGACGCTCGAAGCATTTCACGGATCGGCGTTCTCGCAAGATGTCGTTGGTACGCTGGCGCGCGCCTACGCCCGGGAATCTGATTCGTACGTGCGTTGGCACATCGTGTGGACGCTGTTTCGCGCGTATGCCAAGCGGGCTCCGGCCGAAACGCTGCAGAGCGCGCTGCACGATAAAAGCGAGGTCGTGCGCATCGAAGCAGTGCGCGCGTTCGGGCGCCGCGGAGATAATACCGCGATCGCACTGATCCAGCCGCTGACCAACGATTCATCGTGGCGCGTGCAAGAGCAGACGCTCGAGGCAATCAACGCGCTGCAAGGCAAACCGGCGACCGCGCATTTGAAAGCGATTCCTCCCGAAGTACATACGCCCGCGCCGCAATCCGATCGCTTCGCTTCGCTGCCGGCTTTGCCGCGCACGGTTTCTTCCGCCAAGCCGCAAAAACCATCGCCCGACGCGATCGACACCACGCCGGCGATCGATCCTGCGACGATCGCGTTGATGACCGGGCCTGCGAAAGGTCTGCACCCGCGCGTGCGCCTGGTGACGACGAAGGGCAACATTTACGTCGAGCTCTTTCCGGAATGGGCGCCACTCACGGTCGAAAACTTCTTGAACCTTACCGCATCCGGTTATTACGACAACAACCGGTGGTTTCGGATCGTGCCCGACTTCGTCGTGCAAACCGGCGATCCTAAAGGCGACGGTAATGGTGACGCCGGTTACACGATTCCGGCCGAAGAGAATCCGATCGAGCAAAACAGCTACATCATATCAATGGGCATGAATTACACGGACCCGCCGAACGCGCACGCGATTCGCGACTCGGCCGGCACGCAGTTTTACATCACGCTCTCACCGCAACTGCACTTGGATCGCGACTTCACCGTTTTCGGGCGTGTGATCGGCGGCACTGACGTGTTGGGCCGGCTGATCGAATCCGATACCATCATTCGCGCCGAACGCATTCCGGACTCGCCGTGAAGGCCGCGGCCGGCGTGCTGCTTGCGCTTGCGCTCGCGGGGTGCGGCACGCCGCAGCGCTTACCGCTGGAAATTCCGCGTTGCGACGCGGTCCGCACCGCGACGGGAGTCACGATGACCGCGGTCGTGACGAGCCGCGCGACGAAGCCGATCTCGGGATTGGTCGTCGCCGCGGATTTTTACCACGATTTCCGCTCGGCGAGCGTACAGGGTTCGGCGCCGGTTACTCCCGAGCTCGATCCGGGCCAACAGCGCGGCGTTGTCTTCAAAATAGTCGCAGCACCCGCGCAAGCGCAAGGCCGCGCGCTGCGTTGTCTCGCGACGAACATCACTTATTCGGACGGCACGTTTGAGGACGTGAAGCCTTAGAACATTTTCTTTGTGTCTAGCAGTATCGTGACTGGACCATCGTTGACGAGCTCGACGTCCATCGTCGCGCCGAACTCACCGTACTCCACGCGCAAGCTTTCGCGTTTCAGTAAGACTCCGACGCGCTCATAAAGCGGTTTCGCCACCTCCTCGCGCGCCGCGGCGACAAATGAAGGGCGCCGTCCTTTGCGCGCATCGCCGTGCAGTGTGAACTGAGAGATCAACAGTATCGCACCGTTCGCTTCGGCGATGCTGCGGTTCATCAGGCCTTCGTCGTCACGAAATATCCGCATGTTCGCGATTTTCTCGGCCATTTGCTGGGCGTCGGGTTCATCGTCATCCACGCCGACGCTCAAAAGCACGACGAGACCTTGATCGATCGTTCCGACGGGTTCGCCCGCAACGCGCACTTGCGCGCGCGAGACGCGCTGAATGACGGCTCGCATGTCAGCGCGAGAAGATGCTCGAAAGCGCGAAGAGCAAGTTTTCTTTGCGCTCAGCCACGCGGCGGTAGAAATACGCGGCCCAGTGCGTTCCGAACGGGACGTAGACGCGCAGCCGGTAGCCTTCGCGCACGAGCTCGCGCTGCAGTTGCGGCCGCACGCCGAAGATCATTTGGAACTCGAAGCGGTCGCGCGCGATATCGTTGACCTTCACGAACTCTTTGACGGCGGCGATCAGCCGCCGGTCGTGCGTCGCTATGCCGGGATAGTTGCCGCGCGTGAGCAATTCGCGCGCGCACTGCATGTACTGCTCGCGAATCCGCGGCATCTCTTTGTACGCTATCGAGGGCGGTTCGTTGTAGGCGCCCTTGCACAGGCGCACGCGCGCGCGCAATTCGATCATGCGTTCGACGTCGCGCGGCGTACGCTTGAGATAGGCCTGCAAAACGGAGCCGACGTTACCGTACGCCGCATACGCTCGTTCAAAGACTCGCAGCGTCGCGCCGGTAACTGCCGAGCCTTCCATGTCGATGCGCACGAACGGATCGACGTTCGCTTGGGCGCGCACCAGGATCGCACCGAGATTGTCATACGCGAAGTCTTCATCGATGAGCAGCCCGAGCGCGGTGAGTTTTACCGAGACGTTGCAGTCGACGCCCGTTTTTTGGATCGCGTCGAGTATCTCCATGTACGTCTCGCGCGTTTTTAAGGCAGCTGCGCGTTCGAGCACGTCTTCGCCCAGAAAGTCGAGCGAAGCGCTTATGCCGGCGTCATTCAGCTCGCGGACGGCTGCCATCGCCGCGGCTATGTCCTTGCCGGCAACGAAGCGTTTGGCCAAAAAAAAGAACCGTCTTTGAAAGGTCGAGTCGGGAGCGAAGAAGCGGTCGAATGCGGCCATCGCAGCTGCTATACGACGCGCCGGCGCAAGGCCCATTGAAGCGCGATCGCGATCGCCGCGAGCACCACGAAACCGTAGCTCAACGCGAGCGCGGCGCCGACGCCCTGAGCCGAGAGCGTGACGTAGAGTTGCACCGGCAGAGCGGTAGGATGATACGCGACGATCGAGGTCGCACCGTATTCGCCGATCGCGCGCATCCACGCAAGCACGATTCCGGCTAGCACGTTCGGCCCGGCCAGCGGCAGCGCAATGCGAAAGAAGACGCGAAGCGCGCCGGCCCCGAGCGTTCGCGCCGACTCTTCATAGATCGGATCGAGCGTAGCGAACGCGGCCGTCGAGACGATTGCAACAAACGATCCGGCTACGAAAAATTCCGCCAGCGCGACGCCGGGAAGCGAATCGACGAATGAGATTCCGTGCGCCGCCAGCGCGCTGCCGAGCGGCGTATGGGTGCCGACCGTTTGCAAGAGCATGATTCCCGAGGCGACCGGCGGGAACGCCAGCGGCAGCGCCAGCAGTGCGAGTGCGGTCGCTCGCACCGCCCCGCCGGAATGCGCCAGCGCATAACCGGCCGGTACGCCTAAAATTGTTGCGACTGCAACGGCGATGCTCGAGGCAATCAGTGAAACGACGAGTGCGTCGCGCGCTTGAGGTTGCGCGAAGGCGGCGATGACGTCGCCGGGCCTCACCGCCGCAAGCATTGCGACCACAGGTCCGAGCATCATCAGCACGAGCACCGCGGCAGCTACATGAAAGAGCGAGAATTTCCAGAACCCCATGCCCATTTGAACTTCCTCAAGATTCTGGTGGTCGCCCTCTCTCTCGGATTGGACGTCTTTGCCGTCGGCGTCGGCGTAGGCATGCGCGGCGTCCCGCGCGCCGTCAAAGTACGCATCGGCATCGCGTTTGCGACTGCGGAAGTCGTGATGAACTTGGCCGGCGTCGGTTTGGGAAAACTCGCCGGCGAGTTGCTCGGCAACGTCGCCGGATACATCGGCTTTGCGGCTTTGATCGGTTTGGGCGGATATATGATCATCGAGGCGCTGCGCGAGGCCGGACTGCGCAAACCGCTGGACATGTCGCGCGGCTGGGGATTGCTTCTGGGATCCTTGTCGATCAGTTTGGATTCGCTCGGCATCGGGTTTTCAATTTTGTACATCGGCGTGCCGCTGATCTTAGCGCTGAGCGTCATTTTCGTAATTTCGATTTGCGCGACGGTGCTCGGATTAACGCTCGGGCGCGTCGTCGGCAGGCGCGCTGAAGAAAGCGCGGAGCTGTGGGCGGGCATCGTGCTGGCGCTTACCGGCATCGCCTTTATCCTTGCAAAAGCTTTGCTGCCGGCATGAACGTAGGCGACGCGCTGTTGGACCTGGCGCGCGCCGGCGGGCGCACGTCGCTCTTTGTCGTCGGCACAGGAAAGAATGCCGGAAAAACCGTCGCGATGCGGGCGATTGCAGCCGCGGCCGCGCGGCGCGGAATGATGGTTGGATTAACGTCGGCCGGTCGCGACGGTGAAATGTTCGATGCCGTCGATGCTGCCGCCAAGCCGAGATTATTTCTGGACGCCGGCACGGTCGTTGCGACGGCGCGCGGTCTCTTATCGGCACGGTTGGAATACGACCTGCTCGAGGAAACCGGCTGGCAGACTGCGGCGGGACCCGTCGTGTTCGCGCGCGTGCGCAAGCCGGCGTTCTATGAGTTGGCCGGGCCGCCGAAAGCATCGGAGCTGCGGCGGTGCGTGCAGCGCCTGCGCGAGTTCGGCTGCGAGCAAGTCATCGTGGACGGCGCGATCGATCGCGTTGCGGGGCTCGCCGGCGGAGACGATGCGGTCGTGATCTCGGTGGGAGCCGACGCGGGGGCGACGATCGCTGAAGCAGCGACGAACGCGCGCGCGCTGGTCGAGCGTCTGTGCTTGCGGGAATACGATCCGTCGCAGCCGCACGAAAAGATTGAAGGCGCATTGACGTCCGCGGATGCGCGTGCCCTGGAAAAAAACGGCGAGCAGCGCCAAGTCGTCGTGCGCGATCCGACACGAATCGTTATGACGGCGAAAGAATTTCTGCGGCTGGCCGAACGCGTCCAGCTGCGCTGCGAGCAGCCGCTGCACGTGGTCGCAGTGACCGTTGCCTCCATGGGACGCGAGCGCGATTTCGAGCCCGGCGCGTTTCGCGAGGCCGTTGCGCGCGAAACGGGCTTGCCGGTCTTTGACGTTTATGCGGGCACGGTGTCCGAACCCGATCCGTCGAAGGCTTCGTGATGGACCCGCTGATCATCACGGTCGCGCCCGTCGGCGCCGAGCTGACGCCGGAGCAGACCCCGCACCTTGCGGTAAAGCCGGAACAGCTCGGCGACGTTGCCGCCAAATGCCGGGACGCGGGCGCGTCGATCATTCACGTGCATTGCCGCAACGACGACGGAAGCAACACACACGACACCGGACGTTTCAAGCAAGCCTATAATGAGATCCGTGCACGCAGCGATCTGATCGTGCAGTTTTCAACCGGCGGCGCAATCGGCATGAGTCCGGAAGAACGCGCCGGCGTGCTCGTCTTGCATCCCGAGATGGCGACGCTCACATGCGGAAGCGTGAACTTCGGTGACGATATCTTTGAAAACAGCTTTCCGATCATGCGCGGCATCTTGAAGAAGATCAACGAACTCGGCATTCGTCCGGAACTTGAAGTTTTTGACAAAGGCCATCTTTCGAATGCGCGCAGGTTAGAGCGCGAAGGGCTCTTGACGTTTCCGCAGCACGTAGATTTCGTGCTCGGCGTGCCGGGTGGTTTGGACGCGACCGTTTCGAATTTGTGCGATCTCGCCGACGCGTTGCCGAGCGGCTGCACCTGGTCGGTTGCGGGAATCGGCCGCGCGCAGTTGCCGATGGCGATGGCCGCGATCGCGATGGGCGGCAACGTGCGCGTTGGGCTCGAGGATAACATCTATTATTCCAAGGGAAAGCTCGCCACGAATGAGGAGCTGGTCGCGCGCGTCGCGCGCATCGCCGGGGAACTCGGGCGCCCGGTTGCAACGCCCGCGCAAGCGCGTGAAATGCTGGGGCTGCGACCGCTACAGGAGCAGGCCCGCAGAGCTTTAATGTAGCGAGTCTTGTTTACGTACGTCGTGCGGCGGACGTTCCAGGCGGTACCGCTGCTGTTCCTGATCTCGATGATCCTTTTTCTGATCATCCACAGCGCGCCAGGCGGCGGTCTCGGTCCGTATCTTCAGAATCCGCACATCACGCCCGCCGACATCGCGCGGCTCAAACACAACCTCGGTCTCGATCGGCCGCTGCCCGTTCAGTACATTGCCTGGCTTGGCCAAGTGCTGCGCGGCGATTTCGGATACTCGACCAGCAATTCGGAGCCGGTCTTTAACGCGATCGTCGAGCGCCTGCCGTCAACGTTTCTGTTGATGGGCACCGCCTATCTGATCGCAATGGTCGTCGGCATATCCGCCGGCTTGTACGCCGCCGTACGCCCCTACACAACCGGGGATTATAGCATCACGACATTTGCGTTCTTCGGCCAGTCGATGCCGGTGTTTTGGCTTGCGCTGATGCTGCAGCTCGGTTTAGCCGTTCACGGAATTCCGCTCCCCTTCGGGTACCTGATCCAATTGCCGTCTGCGGAAATGTCGAGCTCCGATACGTTCAATCTCGGCGATCGAATCTCGCACTTGATCTTGCCGGCGACGGTCTTGGCCTTCTTGAATATTGCGCTCTACAGCCGGTTCATGCGCAGCTCGATGCTGGAAGTGATCCGAACCGATTACATGCGCACAGCTGCCGCCAAAGGCTTGAGCTTTCGTACCATTCTCTTCAAGCATGGATTGAAGAACGCGCTGATCCCGTTGGTGACCGTTACCGCGTTAACGCTTCCCGGACTCTTCGGCGGCGCGATCGTCACCGAATCGATCTTCGCATGGCCGGGTGAAGGCCGTCTTTTCATCACCGCACTAGGGCAAGAAGATATCGCGGTGCTTTTGGGCTTCTTGCTGATCAACGCAACGTTGGTCGTCTTTTTCAATCTGTTCGCTGACGTCGTCTACGCGTGGCTCGATCCGCGCGTGAAGTACGACTGAGGGTAAACGATGGCATCGATGTATCACGCTACGGTCGTAGCGCCAATCCCGGACCAGGACGAAGAAGTCTATAGCAAAGTTACGGCTTGGAAGCGCTTCCGGCGCCACAAACTGGCTATGGCCGGCGTCGTTGTCATATCGATAATGGTGTTTGTTGCAATCTTCGCATGGAAGCTCGCACCGTACGATCCCAGTGCCATCGACCAAGCTCACTGGCAGGGTAACCCGGTTGCGCCTTGCTTTGAAAATGCAAGGCAGTGTGCCGGGCACATCCTCGGCCTTGACGAGGTCGGCCGCGACCTGCTTTCACGCTTGATGTTCGGCGCGCAGATCTCGCTCACCGTCGCGGTCTCGGCGGTCATTATGGAGCTGGTGATCGGCACGCTGCTCGGCGCGCTGGCCGGCTATTACGGCACGGTCACGCTCACATGGAAGCGGTTCTCGTGGGGCCTGGTGATCTTTCTGGGTTTCCTGACCTTCGTGACTTTGGCCGGCGCGGCTGCCGGATATTTCATCGCGCGATACTTTCC
>JAAXMC010000118.1:0-772 GCA_013036315.1 Vulcanimicrobiota bacterium | reverse complement strand
GTTGCAAACTCACGGCGGTCTACCGCAGCTCATCATTTTAACGCTGCTAGGCGCGAAAATAGCTTTTGATATCGTCAAGAATATACCACCGAAATCACCGCGCAGGGTGGCGATCGTTACGGTTGGCGGCGCAATGCTCGGGTATCTCGCGGCGCTGATCTTGCCGGGCAAACCGCTCGCGACCGACCTCATGATCGTCATAGGCGTGCTCTACGGGGGACTCATCGGCTTTCAGTTCGGCTTCGGCATCTTGCGCGTCGACTACGTCATCATGCGCATAACCGATGTGTTTCTATCGATCCCGTTGCTGCCGTTGCTGCTGGTGCTGACCGGGATCGTGGCGGCGAGTTCGACGAAAGCGTCGTTGAGCTTCGAAACGATCGTGTTAATTATCGGTGGCCTTTCCTGGCCGGGAGTGGCACGCTTGGTGCGCGCCACCTATCTTTCACTAAGGGAACGCGAATACACCGAAGCGGCTCGTGCAGTCGGCAACAGCGACGTGCGCATCATCCTGCGACATTTGCTGCCCAACGCCATGGCGCCGATCACGGTCCAAGCGACGCTCGACGTGGCCAACGTCATCGTTCTCGAATCGGTCCTGTCGTTTTTAGGATTCGGTATTCAGCCGCCGACGGCGTCGTGGGGGAACATGCTGGCCAACGCGGAGGCCAATCTCCAAGACCAGTGGTGGGTGGCGGTCTTCCCGGGTCTCTGTATCTTATTTACCGTCTTGGCCATCAATTTTATAGGCGACGGGCTGCGTGATGCGCTT
>JAAXMC010000117.1 GCA_013036315.1 Vulcanimicrobiota bacterium | reverse complement strand
AGCAGCGCAGACGCGATGAAGCGAGCCTGTATTATGAGCATGTCACCAATACGCTTGCCGCCGGTGAAACGTTCCGGGAGCTAACGGCCTAGCGGAAACGAGACTCCGACAAAGGGCATGACCAGCGTGTTGCGGTCCGACAGCGCACCGTTTGAGTCAAAATGCGCGAGGTAGTTGATGTAGCGGATCCCATAGGCCCACGTGACCGACCGCGTTCGCACCGCGTAGCGCAGTTGTCCGTCGACTTGTGACGAGCTTTCGGGTTCGTCGAACGTCTGGGTGAAAGACGATATCATCTCGTGGATGGTCGCATGCATGGACGGCGCCACTCCGACCTGCAGGCTGAGAGAGCGCTGCTCCGAGAGCGGAATCGCATATCCGATTTCATAACGCATTCCGCCGACGCGCGAGCGGTCGTCTTCGGTGATCGTCACGGTTTGTGGAGTAGAGCAGCCGCCGGGACACGCCGCGGGAAACGTCCGCTTCGTTACCGTTTCCTGATTGTAGACAAGCGCCCCGAGCCCGGCGCTCCAGCGCGTATTGGGAATGCGGTAGCGCAGCGTGCCGAACGCGTAACTGATCTTCGTGCTCCGAGTTGCGGCTGCGATGCCGCTGTCATATCCGACCGGTCCGAACGATGGGACACCCTCAACTTCCAGCTCAAACTGTTTGAACGGAACGCGCAGATCGAAGAGCGGGATTGGAAGCAGAGGCACGCTCTGGCGTCCGGTCGACTCTTCGTGCGTTCCGGTGCTTGCGTTTAAGGTGAGTCCGAGGCTCGGCCGATCGTCCGCACGCGACACGCCCGCGCATACGAACACCGCGATGAAGACCGCGGCGCAGGCACTTCTCATCCGTGTTGGCGTTGCAGCGGAAACAGCAGGACGTCTTTAATGCTGGCCTGATTCGTCAGCAGCATCACCAGGCGATCGACGCCGATGCCGATGCCGGCAGTCGGCGGCATCCCGTACTCGAGCGCGCGCACGAAGTCCCAATCGGGTTCGGGAATCTCTTCGTCGCCGGCCGAGCGCTGTTTGACTTGGCCTTCGAAGCGCGCACGCTGGTCGTCGGGGTCGTTGAGTTCGGTAAAGGCGTTGCTGATTTCGGCGTTGGCGCAGAAGAGTTCGTAGCGGTCGGCAATCTCGGGATCATCTTTACGCCGCTTGGCGAGCGGCGAAATCAGCACGGGGTAGCCGGTCACGAAGGTCGGCTCGAATAAGTGCGGTTCCGCAACCCGTTCGAAGATCTTGTCCAGCGCGTGCGCATGTGAAGGCGACTCGGGGAGGCCAAGCGTTTCGAGAATTTTGGCGGCGCCTTTGGGATCGAGCAACTGCGCGCGCGTGTAGCCGCCATGTTCTTTCAATACATCAAGATATTCGATGCTCTTGAACGGGCGCCTGAAAGAAACGGTCTTGCCGCCGATCTGCAGCTCGTCCTTACCGCCGGTTATGTTCGAAACCAAGTGCGCGATCAACGCCTCGTTGAACTCGCGCATATCGTTGACGTCCCAGTACGCCGCGTAGAGCTCGAGCATCGTAAACTCCGGATTGTGAACCGGGTCGAGCCCTTCGTTACGGAAGATCCGGCCGATCTCATAGACGCGCTCGAATCCGCCCACGATGAGACGCTTGAGATTGAGTTCGGTAGCGATCCGCAGCTGCATGAGTTGATCGAGCGCATTGACGTGCGTCACGAACGGCCGTGCCGCGGCGCCGCCGGCGACGTGCAACAGGGTCGGCGTCTCGACTTCATAAAAGCCCTGCGCGTCGATGAACCGCCGCATCTCGGCGAGGATGCGGCTGCGCGCCATAAAGACCTCGCGCACGTCGGGGTTCATGATTAAATCCACGTAGCGCTGACGGTAACGTTTCTCAACGTCGGTCAGCCCGTGCCATTTATCCGGCAGCGGATACATCGCTTTGGCGAGCACGTCAAAAGAAAGAACGTGCAGCGAGAGCTCGCCCTTTTGCGATCTGAACATGTAGCCGTGCACGCCCACGATGTCGCCGATGTCCAACACGGTCCAATCCAAAAACCGGTCATCGCCCACTTCGTCGCGGCGCACGTAGAGCTGCAACTTTCCCGTGCGGTCCGCCAGATCGGCAAACGCCGTTTTGCCGTGCGGTCGCTGCGACATCAGCCGGCCGGCGATCGACCAATTTTCGCTGTCGGCCTTTTGCCCGATCGCCAAGAAATCGTATTTCTCGAGCAGTTCGCCGGCGTTTGTGTCGAGGGCATAACGCGTCGCCGCGAACGGATCATTTCCGCGCGAACGCAAAGCGGCCAGATTTTCACGTCTGGCCGCTATGAGTGACTCTTCGGTTTTACCGAGCTCGCGCGAATCCGTAACCTAGCTCGCTTTCTTGGCGGCCTTCTTGGAGGGCGTTCCGCGCCGGATGGTTTCAATCTTGTATTTAACGATGCCGCGCGGCGTGGCGACGTCCACGGTTTCGCCCTTCTTGTGGCCGATCAGCGCGCGGCCCAGCGGCGACTCGTTGCTTATACGCTGGTTGACCGGATCGGCCTCGGCCGAGCCGACGATCCAAAACTCGTGGATCGAACTCGACTTGACGTCCTTCACTTTGACCGTCGCGCCCAGGTGCACTTCGTCGGCGGAGTAGTCGGACTCGTCGATCAGGCGCGCATTGCGAATCATCGACTCGAGCTTCATGATGCGGCCTTCGATGAAGGCCTGCTCCTGTTTGGCGTCCTCGTATTCCGCGTTTTCGCTCAGGTCGCCGAATTCTTTGGCCTGACGGATACGGTCGTTGACCTGGCGGCGGTGGACGCTCTTCAGGTCGTCGAGCTCCCGCTCCATCTTTTCCAGGCCCTCTTTGGTGAGGACGATCTCTTTGTCGTTCATACCGCTCCCGGCGAGTGATAAGGAAAGCGCCCGCTCAGGGCGCCAGCGCCGTTGGTTCACCCTGTCCGGGGGGCTCGCCTGCCATAGCCTTCGACGAGGCCCAGCCCCGCCAGAGTGCCAGCGGAACGCCTATCACTATACCCCCGACAGCGTAAAACTGCGACGTTCGATCCTCAAAAATTACAGTCGCCCCGAGGACCACCATGAGCGCCACCAGGCCGATCCCGGGGATGACCACGCCCGTCCAGCGGAAGGCCGGCTGCGCCCAAAATATGCGAACCGCCGCGGCCGCGCTGGCGGCAAAGAGCAAGCCCAAGAACAGCGAGCTGCCGTTGACCACAAAATCCAACTGCGCGTGGGCGCTAGGCGACAATCCGGTGAGCAGCTCGAGACCGGCGACTAATAGCCCCGTCGCAACCAGCGACCAGAACGGCTCGTCGCGCGCATCGAGCGTCCCGAGCGCGCGCGGCAGCACGCGATCGCGCCCCATCGCAAAAATCGAACGCGAAAGATAAAGCAATGTCGTCCATAAGGCGGAGCTGGTCGAAACGAGCACCGTCGTCAAAATGACCGGCCGCCAAATCGGTGCCCCCAGTAAGTCCGCCACATAACGCATGGCGTCGGCCTCGTTGGCTTTGAATCCGCCGAGCGTACCGAGACCGTCGAACGCAAACATTGCGACCGCCAGCGTCGCGGTCGTGACGAGCAAACCCGTAATGCCGCCGCGTCCCGAGGCTGTCGGATCCTTTGCCACTTCTTCGGAGGTGGCGGCCGACAATTCCCAACCGTCGCTCATCCACACGCCCAACGTCATCGCATAGATAAAACCGAAGCCGCTAAATGCGAGCGCTTTCACATCGCCGCTCGTCGCCGGATGCGCGGCGGCACCGTGCGGCGATAGCCATGCGAAGATCGCTGCAACTGCAAGCACGCCGATCTCGAGCGCGAGCGCACCCGCGGTGACGATCGCCGTCGGCCGCACGCCCGCATACAACAGCAACGCGCTGCCCGCGATCCAAACAGCGCCGACCGCTGCATCCCACACCGGATTCAGCGCCCGGCCCGGCGCCAGCAAGTCGAGCGTGTAAATGCCGGCCGGTACGGCCGTCGCCAGCGTCGCAAAGACGTTCGAAAGGATCAGCAGCCACGCGCCGTACGCGCCGGCATACGCTCCGAACGCCATCCGAATCCACGAATACGACGAGCCTGCGTTGGGCGCGACGCGTGAGAGCTGCGCGTACCCGATTGCGATACAGAGCATGATCGCCGAAACCGAGAGCAGCGAAAGCGGCGCCAAGGTTCCCGCCGCCACAATCATCGGCCCCATCGTCGACGCCAAGCTGTACGCCGGCGCCATCGACGCCGACGAGAGCACCGAGACGTCGAAAAAGCGCAGCACGCGCGGGAGGTGCCGCTGCGGACGAGCGGTTATAGCTCGATCACCCTTGGTTTTAAGTGAAGCTCGTGCAACACACGCTCGTAGTCCTCGGGCGTGACGTCGGCCCATTTTTTCCCAAGCAGCGCCAAAAGTGCGGCCTCGACCACGTTTGTTCCAAACGAACGTCCCTGAAAATCAGGTGTCGTGGTGATGAGCATCTTCACGCCGCGCTCGCGCAGCTCCGCGACGTCCTTTTCCGTCACGGTGTTTGTCAGCACGATCTTACCGTGCAAGTCGTCGGGCATGAACTGGCGCATGAAGTGGAAGTCGCCGGCGATGATCTCAGCGTCACGATAGTACTGCGGATATTTGGGCTCCGGCGGTTTATCTTGTTTCTTGCCGGTCGGATAAAAGAATTGAAACGGCAGTTTACACGCATCGGGCAGATACTTTTCGGCCATCTCTTCGAATTCGCGCAACCCTTTGACCGGTTTGTCGAGATCGAGCGCGAAGATGAAATCGCCGAACAGCACGTCGGCGCCCGCATCCACCAAGGCCTGCGCCATTCCAAAACGGTCCAGGGCGCTTACCATCAGCACTTTCTTGCCCTTGAGATCGATCCCAAGCTCGTCTTGCATGAAACGAATGGCTTCGCGTTCGAGCGTATTCTTCAAGCCGCTGCCGTCTACGACGGGTGTGATCTTGGCCGCCTCGAGCAGACGCAAGCCGTCGCGCAACGCGAACCGGTGCTTGCCGGCGTACAGATACACGTCGATTCCGCCCAGACCAATCGCGTCGACCTTACCGTCCAACTCTTTGACCTTCGCAATCGCTTCATCGAGTTTGCCGTCGGTGCCGACGCGCGAGATCTCGAAATCTTCGCCGAGCAGGTTTACCTTCGCGCTGTGATCGCGCGCGCTCGAACCGAGCGAAACCGAGACGACCTTCTTCATGCAACCCCTGCCCTGCGCAACTCAGCCGCGTGACGTATCGCCGCGATCTTCTCGGGCGTTATCGCTGCGTCGAACGCACGCATGTCGGCAAGTTCGAAACCGTCTTTGGCGGCGAGCCGCTCGATCTCAATGACTTTGTTTACGTCGATGCCGCGGCCGAGCGAAAACGGCTCCAGACGATTTTCTAACGCCAGCACCATCGTCTCGCTCATGCACGCGAGCGCGGTGCGCGGCGGCAGATTCAAATCGAAGTCTTGGCCGGGTTCGCGGACGCGCTCGAAGCGCGGATTGCCCGGCAGCAGCATGTTGCCGCCTTCGGTCACCAGTACGTCCGCGCGTTCTTGCGCGACGCGGCGGCTGACATCATGCGGCAGAGAAAGCTCGCAGACGACGGCGCCGGTTTGCAAATCTTCGGGCTCGATAACGTCTTGCGTGGAACTGGTGGCCGTCAAAATCAACTGTCCTTGACGCACGGCGGCTGAAAGGTCGGTCGTGTAGGATGATTCACACGGCAGCTCGCCGGCGATCGATTCGTAGAATTTGGCCAGCCGCGTGTTGTTGCGCGCGACCAGTATTAGTCGCTTCACGCGCGGCGCAATCAGTTTGACGGCAGCCGATCCGATCGAGCCGGTGGCGCCGACGACAACCGCGGTTGCTTCTTTCGGATCGATGCCCATTTCATCGGCGCCGCGGAAGAGGCTTGCGATGCCGGCCGCGATCGTCAAAGAGTTTCCGGTCGTCACCGGGACGGGCGAGCGTTCGGCGACGGTCACGCCGCCGTCACCGACGACGCCGGTGAATGCGCCAAGGCCGGCAATACCTGCGCCGAGCTCCACCCCGATCTCGATCGCGCGTAGGATTCGCTCGTAGACCTTCTCGCGCGGAAAACCGATGATCTGTTCGGGCAAGAGCGCCGCCGAAACGAACCAGCCTTCGGTTTCACGTCCGTCGGGCGCGCGTATCCCGGTGACGTGCGCGACGTTCCATGCCGGCATCCACTCCATGATCTTGCGAATGATCGGCGCACCTTTGCCCTTCGCGCTCGGCTCGTAACGCACCACGTCTTCCAGCGAAAGCGGATGGATCACGAAACAGAATTTTGCGGTGTTAACCATTGGTTTCCGCTTCACGTTTGAGCGCTGCCAGCATCATCTCGCTGTTTTCGCGCACTTTGCGCTCGAGCGTCGGACCGATCAGTTCGGCCAGCGTCGGCACGCCGAAATCGTAGTCCACGCCGAGCACGACGTGCGTCTTGCCGCTGTTTTCGGTGAACGTCCAGCTACCTTCGAATTTATCCAAGTCGCCTTCGAGCAATTTGTAGTCGATGCGCAGATTGGCGTCGTCGAAGCGATCCTCTTCGGTCCATTCGATCGGCGCTTCTTCGACCAGCGTCTTCCAGCGCGTCAACATATGGCCGGCGTGACGTTCGAGCACGGTTACCGATTCAACGTCGGGCATGAATTCCGGAAAACGCTCCTGCTGCTTGGCCAATTCATAAACGGCGCGAGGCGGAGCGGCGATCACGATCGACGTTTCAACATATGGCATAGGCGATCAGAGTGCGCCGAGCTTCTCGCGGGCAGTAGACAGCCCTGCTTCCAGCGCTGCGAGCGCTTGTTCGATCTCGCGTTGGGTGACGACGAGAGGCGGCTCCAAGCGGATAACGCGCTGCATGTTCAGCGTCCAGGCCGCCGTCACGCCGTGCTTGAGCATCTCCGGAATGATCCACCCGCCGTAACCTTCGTTCGTCAGTTCCAAGCCCACGAGCAAACCCAACCCGCGCGCCGACCGCGCAACGCCGGGATATTTTTTGGCAAGCTCCTGGGCGCCCGTTAAGAGTTGGGCTCCGCGCACGCGCGCATTTTCGACGAGGTCTTCCTCGATCAGCGCGTCCATGGCCGCCAGCGCGGCCGCGCACGCAAGTTCGCTCCCGCCGAACGTCGAGGTGTGCATGACCGGATGTTTAGCGTAGCCCGCGTTCCAGACCGCCGGCCGCGCGATATACGCGCCGACGGGAATCACTCCGCCCGAGAGTCCTTTGGCTAACGTCATGATATCCGGAACGACATCGTCACGATCGCATCCGAACAGCATGCCGCAGCGCCCTAAACCGGTCTGGACCTCATCGGCGATCAAGAGCGCGCCCGTGCGATCGCAGATCGCGCGAACATCGCGCAGATAACCGGCCGGCGGAACGTTGACGCCGCCCTCGCCCTGCACCGGCTCGACGATGAACGCGGCTGCGTCGCGCAGCGCTTCTTCCAACCCGGCGGTCGAGCCGTACTCGAGATGCGCGACGTCCTCCAGCAGCGGAGCGTACGTGTCCTTGAAATACTCGCGTCCGCTGGCGGAAAGCGAGCCCAGCGTTTTCCCATGAAAAGCATCGCGCGTGGCGACGATCTTCCTGCGCCTGGTAGCGGCGCGCGCGAGCTTCATCGCGCCTTCGACCGCTTCTGTTCCGCTGTTGCAAAAAAAAGAAATCTGCAAGTCGCCCGGCGCGAGCTCGGCCAGCCGTTTCGAAGCGCGGCCAAGCATGATGTTGAACATCGTCTTGCCCGAGAGCGCCATCAGCTCGAGCTGCGCCTTCACTGCCGCCACGACTTTCGGATGCCGGTGCCCCAGCGTGAAGACGCCATAACCGCCGGCGAAATCGAGATAGGCTTTGCCGTTTTGGTCCCAGATCGTGCAGCCTTGCGCGCGAACCTCGACGGGACTGCCCGAGACTTTCATGACTCGGGCAAGTGTCGGATTTACGTAGAGTTTGTAGTTCTCGTACGTCTCGTCGTATAACCCCTCGACTCGGCCGCCTGCGGCGTCCTGCTCGGGGTCGTTCGACAGGCTCACGATGACATCAGGCGGCGACGGCGCGTTCGAGTGAATCGATCGTTTCTTCCACAACCGCGATGACGTCTTGCGCGCGATCGAGCCGCATGATCCGCTCGCGCAGAACGGCCGCGCCCGGAATGCCTTTGAAATACAGCGCGAGATGCTTGCGCATCTGCGGCACCGCGCGCGACTCGCCGAGTTCGTCCATCATCGCGCGGTAGTGCACGTGAATGGCATAGCGCAAACGATCGGCGGCACATGGCACGGCCTGCATCGGCCGCCCTTCCATCAGGTCGCGAATCTGTGAGATCAGCCACGGGTTTCCGAGCGTCGCGCGGCCGAGCATGATCGCGTCGACGCCGCTTTCTTGCATGCGCCGCATTGCGTCCGCGGCATCCCCGAGATCCCCGTTGCCGATCACGGGAATATCGACCGACTGCTTCAGGCGCTTGATGTGCTCCCAGTCGGCGTTTCCTTTATAGAACTGCTTGGCGGTGCGCGCGTGCAGCGTCAGCGCTTTCACTCCGGCCGACTGCGCGCGCTGCGCGGCTTCGATGTACACGAGCTTGTCTTCGC
>JAAXMC010000116.1 GCA_013036315.1 Vulcanimicrobiota bacterium | reverse complement strand
GTCGAGCCGCGCAAGCAATATATTTTCGAATTCGCAAAGGGCGTCAAGAACTTAGATTTATAGGTTCCCTTCGACAGGCTCAGGACTCGGCGCCGCGCCTCGCCAGTGACTGAGGGGCTTCCTTTAACGTTAGGGGTATAACTGGCCGCGGAGGGACCTTTGCGCAAGGGGATCTGGGCCGCCGCCGCAGCGCTGGTGCTTGCGGCGATTGCGGTGGTGGTGATTTTCCACGATACCGTGACGCGAGTCACGGTTAGCGCGCTTTCAGGCATCGCCACCGGCTACAAGATCGATATGCGCGAGCTGCGCTTCGGCGGCGGCCATGCGGCTTTTGTGGGCGTGCACATTTCAAGGCATGGACAGCCCGTTCTCGACGCGGCCCGCATAGACGTGTATTACAGTCTGCGCGACTTGCTGCCCGGCAGCAAGCATCGTTTTGGATTGCTGGCCGTGACAATCGACCGGCCCTACATCACGCTGATTCACAATCAAAACGGCACGTACAACATCTCGCTGCCGCCGAGCGCCGCGGCCGGTCCGGCGCACCGTGCACACCCAAACGCGGTGCCGATGGCGATGACGCTGCGCATTCGCGACGGGCGCGCGTCGCTGATCGACGCATACCGCTATTATAAGGAAAGCCGTTTGCAGCGCGTCGATAACATCAACGTCGACCTAACGCTCGATACGGTGAAGGTGACGCACTACGTCGCGACCGGCGATCTTGAAGACGCCGGCACGCAGCCGTTTCGCGCGGTCGGGACGATCGATTACATCAAGGGATACGCCCTGCACCACGTCAGGGTGCGCGCGATTCCCATTCAAACGATCGGCAACTACTTCATCGATTCACCCGCGGCGCGGCTGTTGGGCGGCGTCGTACGCGGCATGGACGTGCGCATGTACGCCTTCGACGTTAAACCAAATGAAACGACCGCCTATCACATCATCGGTTCGGGATACATGGCCAAAGGATCGATGGACGTGCGCGGCCTCGATTCGCCAATTCTCCATCTGGATGGTCCGATCAATATTTTCGACGGCGGCTTTGCGGCGCAGCGCCTATCGGCCACCGTCGGCCACATTCCGATCGTGATCGCAGGCGGTATCTTCGATTTTGTCCACCCTCAGTTTCGTTTAGGTTTCGAAGGGCGCGGAGATCTGCGCTATCTCAAAGAGATTGCGAGCTTCGCCAAAGGTCTGCCGGTGTACGGCGGTTTGCGGATCCACGCGCTCGTCGAGGGAAATATCGACAACCCGCTGCTGTGGGTCGGTTTCGACGGAAAGCGTTTCAACTATCAAGCCGTTCCGATCGACAATCCGCGCGGAATGGTGGCGCTCTACGGCAGCGATCTGGTCATCCTACCGTTTCACGGCGAGTACAGCGGAATGAGTTTGCACGTGCAGGGCACGATGTCTCTCGGCCAGCACACCGTTTCGACGCTCGTGCTGCACGCCTTCGGCCCGTCGCCGCGCCTCCCGTATATCGGCGCGATGGTTGCCGACCAGCCCGTGGACACGGAAGCATTGCTGAACGGAACGGACTTGAAGATTCGCGGGCGCGGATATCTGGTTTCGGTTACGCATCCGGCCGACCTCAACGGATTCTACAATATCGACGAGCGCGGAGTGGGATCGTTCGGCCCGATCGCGCTGCGCACGCCCGCCGGCGGAACACTCGTAGCCGCGTTCGCTCTGGACCGGCCCCATGGCAACAGCGCGTTCTGGGCGTCCGCCGTCAACGTCAGGTTGCTCCAGCCGTCGCCGGTAACGCTGCCCGGCGTAAACATCCCACAACTGCCGCCGATCGACGCGCACATCACGCAGGCAAACATTGCCGGCACGGGCTCGGCCGCCAACGCGGTGATCGGCGGATCGATCGACATGTCACCGGCACTGATTTCAGGCGTGCCCTTCGATCGCATTCACGCGCAATTCGCCGGCCCGTTTGCGGACGCGGAAATAAGTTCGGTGAATGCGGCAGGCCCGTGGGGGACGTTTGCTGGGCGAGGATCGTTCGCGCCGTCGGCGCTGATCGCGCGCGGTACCTACAACGGCACGCTCCAAGGCTTGCGTCAATTCCTCGGCAACATCCCGGCGCAGGGCTCGATCAGCGGGCAGATGGGCATCGCGATCGCGCAAGGCCGGATCTACGTGCAAGCGCAAAACGCGCAGCTGCGAAACGCTACGATTCGCGGCATACCGGTGCAGAGCGTTTCCGGGACGATGGCGTACGACCGCGGCATTTTGCGTGTGTACTCAGCCCAGGCGCGCGCGGCCGGCGGCGACGTCGTGGCCGCAGGTTCGTTCGATACGTCTTCAATGAACACGCCGACGCGCTTGGCGATCGCAACGACGCAGCTCGACGCGGGCATGCTCAAAGACTTGGGTGTGCCGATCAGCCGCGGATCGCTGGTTGCATTCGGCGCGATCTTGCCGGGGCAAGGCATTCCCGGCATCGACGCAGGCGTCGTGCTGCGCAACGGCGCTGCGGCGGGGTACGGTCCATTTTCCGCCAGCGCTGAGATCGGAATTGCCAACGACACTTTGCAAGTGCGCAACGGGCTCGCGGCTTTGGGGACGACGTTTGCCAACGTTGACGGATCTATTGCGGGCTTGAGCTCCGGCGCGCCGCAATACGATTTGCAAGCGCACGTTCCGGTCGGAAGTATTTCGGAGGTTGCCGGCATCGCACGCGTGCCGACCTATCGTGCCGACGGAAGTTTCAAGGCCGATGTGAATGTCGGCGGCGCCGGCACCAATCCGTCGATCAACGGCTCGGTAGGAGTGCCGGTCGGTGAAATAAACGGTTTAGGATTCTCCGATGCATCCGGACTCGTCTCGGCCAGCCGGAGCGGAGCTTCGGTGCGTAACGGATCCGTACAAGTCGTCACAACGCAGGCCGCGTTTTCGGCCACCGTCGCCAAAGGTGAGACGGCGTTTTCGTTGCGATCGCGCCGCGCCGATCTTTCCGATTTCAACGATTACTTCGATACGGGCGACACCCTGGCCGGGCACGGAAGTTTGAATCTGGCCTTCGCGCAATACGGCGGCTTGATTTTTACCTCCGGCGACATCGGCGTGGCCGCGCTGCGCTACCGCAGCTTCCCGATCGGGGACACGATCGCGCATTGGACGAGTTTGCGTGATATTCTGCACGGCAACGTATCGGTGGGCGGAAGCCATGGCCGCTTGCGGGCCGCGGGAAGCATCGCGTTTGCGCACGCGGCGGACTTCCGCACGTTGGTCGCGCGCTCGCGTTATGATGTCGCAGGCACGCTCAGCGATATCGATCTCGGCACCTGGCTGGCGGCTTTCGGTTTTCCGGAAGCGCCGGTCACCGGACGCATCAACGGCTCGCTGGCGGTGTTCGGCACATATCCGCATTTGGCATTATCCGGAAACGCGGCGATTCTCAACGGAACGCTCGGGCCGCTGCCTATAGAACACGGGGAGATCGCGGTGCACGCGAGCGGCGACCGCATCGACGTAACGCGCCTGGCATTCGCGCTGCCGGCGTTGGATGCGACCGGCAGCGGCAGCTTCGGATTTGCCGCCACCGCTCCGATGAACCTCACCGTGCACGCTGTCACGAACGATCTTCCGCGGCTCGTCGCGCAAGCCACCAAGAAACATATAGACGTCACCGGAAAACTCGAGACGACGCTGCGCCTGGGTGGAACGATCGCCGCTCCCACGCTTTCGGCGGCCATCGCGGGCACCAACGTCAATGCGTACGGCATTCTCATGCCTTCATTGGTCGGGCAGGTTGCGTTACGCGGCAACGACCTGGTCGTGCGCAACGCTGAATTCAGTTTCGCGAAAGGTACGGCGGCAATTGCCGGCTCGCTGCCGATTCAGCTGCAGCCGTTCACGTTCGGGCCGCCGTCGGCGCCGGTTTCGATGGACTTTCTGGCGACGAACGTCGATCTTTCATCGTTTAGCGCATTTCTCGGTAACGATACGAAGCTCGGCGGAACGCTCAACGGACACATGGGAATATCGGGCACCGTCGGTGATCCGCGCATCTTGGGGCAGCTGGCGGTTGCGGCTGGAACGTATCGCAGCGCGTTGGAGACGACGCCGGTGACCGACACCGTCGCGCAGCTGACGTTTCTGGGAACGCACGCAACGCTCGACCGGCTGCAGGCTCGTCCTGGATCGGGGACGCTAACGGGTTCGGGCAGGCTCGACTTCGGCGGCGGCATTCACGGCGGACCGTTGGGTTACTCGATTGCGGTGAAAACGTCGCGCGCGCAAATAAACTTGCCGCAGTATGGAAGCTACACGCTCACGTCGGCGGCGACGCTGGCGCGCGTGCCGGGCAAGCTGGCGACGCTGACGGGCAACGCAACGATCACCGATTCGGTCGTGCCGTTTGCGGCATTCCTAAAATTCGGCGGCACGCCGGCGGCACCGGGCGAAGTTCCCTCCGGACCTCCATTCAATCTCGGATTCAATTTGGCGATCACCGCAGCCAAGAACGTACGCGTCCGCGGCGGAGGCGCCGGAATCTTCGGCCTGGATATTGCCGGTCAAGGCTCGGTCTTGCTCGCGGGAACGCTCTTGCAACCGACGCTCGCCGGAGCATTTAATTCCGCCGGCGGTACGCTGACCTACATCGATCACGCGTTCAAAGTTCGCACCGGAACCGTGACCTTCGATCCCGCCAACGGCGTCATCCCCGATATCTATGCGGTCGGTACGACGCACGTGACCAATCCCGATCCAAACTCATCGCGCAATCCCACCGGCGCCGCGAACATCACCGTCACCGTGACCGGACCGGTCACCAGTCCGCACGTCGCTTTTCAATCCGATCCGCCCGGATATACGGACCAGCAGATCATCGCCTTGCTGCTCCCGCTCGGCGGGCTCATAGGGCCAATCCAGTTTACCGATACGGGCGCCGTGCTGCCGCCGGGACAGCTCAAGGGTGCGCCGGCCCCCGACATGATCGGGCTGCTGCCGCCCAACGTTCTCGTCCAGCGCCAGAACGGCACGCTCACGATCGGGCAAGAAGCCTTTAATATCTTGAACGCGCAGTTTGCCAGCGGCCTGCTCGCGCCGATCGAAAATGCGCTCGGCACCGGGCTGGGCCTTTCCGACGTCAATTTGACTCTGGATTACACCGGCAATTTCGGCGTGAACTTCAGGCGCCTGCTGGCCAAGAATTTCTACGCGCTCTACGGGACGACGCTCGGCGTGCCCGTCCGGCAGACGTTCGGCTTGGTCTACGAGCCCAACACCTTCACGTCGGCTCAGTTCACCATGTTCATGCAGCAGGGCCCGACGCCGCTCTTCCAGGCGGGCACGCAAACCATCCAGACCAACCAGCGTGCGGCGGCCGGCCAAGCCTTGCAAGGGACCAACGGCTTCACGTTCCTTTATCAGAGGCTCTTTTAGTTGGGGCCCCCCGTGTCTGAGCGTGCGCGGCAAGGATGGCCCGGGGTGGCCTCGAACAGGCGGGGCGGGCCGAAACGGCGCGGGCGGCGGACGCGTTACGGAGCTAACGCCACAGGCGTTAGACCACTCGTACTCTCAAGGAAGATATTGTTGATGACCTCGAGCCTCCGGGGTGCGCGCGGCGTGCTCCGACGGTGTGCCGGAATCGTCCTCACATTGGCAACGATCGTATCGCTGTTGACGCCTGCCGCCGCGATCTCCGCGACCGCGCCGCCGATCGTATCGGTCGACATCTCCGGCAACGTGCACGTGCCGACTGCGACCATCATGAACGTGATCGCCGCCAAGCCCGGCCAGCCTTACGATCCGAAAGTCGTGCAAGCCGATCTGCAGCGTATCTTCGCGCTCGGCTACTTCGCCGATCAGGCAGCGCCGCTGGTCCGTCAGCGCCCCAACGGCATCGCGATCACCTACCGCGTCATCGAAAACCCCGTCATCACCAAGATCGTCTTTCAAGGGAACACTCACGTCCCGGCGGACACGCTGCTGGCACTGATGGATACGTCGGTCGGCCAAGTGCTCAACACCAACACGATGCGCCAAGACTTCTTGAAAATCAATTCTTACTACGATCGCATCGGCTACGCCGGACAGCTTCCGTCGCACGTCACCAACCTCGACATCAACGGTCAAACCGGCGCCGTCACGCTGGATATCAAAGAAGGCTTGACGATTACCGCCGTCAAGATCGGCGGCGACCCCGTTCTTCCGCCGAACTTGATCCTGCCTGCGCTCAACGTGAAGCCGGGCGTTGAATATTCCGATGCGCTGCGCGACAAAGACTATCAAGTGCTCCAAGCGCTCTACCAGGACAAATACAATCTGATCTTGGGCGGCTTCGAAGGCGGCATCGACGCGACCACGGTCGATCCGAAAGCCGGCACCGCGGCCGTCACGTACGACATCTACGTGGCGCGCGTCGGGCTCGTGCAAGTCACGGGCAATACGAAAACCAAAGATCAAGTCATCCGGCGTCAGCTCGGACTGCAGCCGGGGATGATCGTCACCAAAGCCGGCGTTCAGCGCGATCTCGAGCGCTTGAACAACACGCAATTCTTTTCAAAGGTTGACGTCAATCCGAAACCGTGTCCCGACGAGATGGAGAAAAAGGATCCGGGCTGCGTCGTGCTCGACTGGGTCGTCGCGGAGCAGAAGACCGCGCAAGCGTCGATCGGCGCCGGCTATTCCGGCGGCATCACTGGGCAAGGTCTCTACGGAACGATCGGATACAGCGATAACAACCTGCACGGCACCGGCAACGGGGCGAGCTTCCAGTTCGAACGTGGTTCGCGCAGTTATGTAACGCAGGCGTCTGTGAGCATTCCGTACGTCGGGAACACCGCCAAGTCGCAGCGCTACAGCTTCGGCGGGAGCATCTTCGCAAACGGAAACACGTACTTTTATCCCGTGTACACGACGGCAATCGGAAATGCCGCCGCCGATCCATCGCAGCCGATTCCCGTCACGCTCCTGCCCAGCAGCAACGCGTCTCTGCTGAGCGGCGTCGTCGCGACGAGCACCGCCAAGACCGCGGGCATCTCGCTGCAGGTCGGGCGCCGCATGACCCAGTCCGTTCAGGCCCAAGTCGGCGTCAGCGTTGAAAACGTAACGAACAGCACGACGGTGCCTGCGCCCTTTTTCTTCTCCACGAGCCAGCCCAACATTATCGTCGGCCCGACGCCGGGTCCGCTCAGCAACCTGACGGGCAACACCGGCAGCTTCGGCATTCAGGCAACGTCGATCGCCAACATCAATACGGGCCAGCCGTACCGGCTCAACTCGGTGTCGCTCTCTGTGTCCACGATTCCCGCGGAGTCGCTCGACGATATCTTCAATCCGCGCCGCGGGCAGACCGTATCGTTTAGCGAGACGATCTCCAATCCGTCCATCGGCTCGAATTTTTCGTTCACGCAAAGCATTTTGGACGCGGCTAAATTCTTGCCGATACTGAAAGATTCGACGCTGGCGCTGCACGGCCAAGCCCGCGGCTCGACCGGAGCGATCCCGCCCAGCGCGCTCTTCACGTTTTCGGATCAGAACTTGCGCGGGTACAATAGCGTCTATTACGGCACCGACACACTGCTGGGCCAGATCGAGCTGCGCAAACCGTTGACTGCCGACCGCAAATTCGGCGTCGCGCTGTTCGTAGACGAAGGCGCCTGGCGCGTGCGCGGAGCAGCTCCGCTGCTGGATCCGTTCACGAATAGAATCATCGGCTATCCCGGCAATTGGGCTTATCTGGGCGATGTCGGCTTCGGGTTGCGCTTCGACGTCCCTCAGTTAGGGCTGCACACGATCCGCATCGACTTTGCAAAAGGTTCGAACGGAAACCATACCAGCTTCGGCATCGGCCAAAGCTTCTAGGAGCTATGAAGAGTACACAAACGTTAGTTCTCGCGGCAGCCGCGTTCGCGGCGCTGCTCATCGCGCCGGCTGCGATCGCCGCAGATCTCACCGACGTCGGCTATCTCGATCAAGCCGCGGTCGGAGCGCTTCCGCAGTTCCAGCGCGCGAACGCGCAAGTAGCTCAGTACAAGAGCCAGCTCGATCCGCAATTTGCGGCGGCGATGAAACGCGCCCGCAACGCGGCGGACCGGCAGCGCATTTCCGGAGAATTTCAACAGAAGTTTCTCGACAAGCAGCGCCAGGTGCTCGGGCCGCTTTTTGCGCGCGCGCAAACGGCGATCGCGCAGGTCGCCTCGAACCAGCGTCTTTCCGTGGTCGTCGACAAGCGCATCGTCGTATTCGGCGGCCAGAACGTTACCAAGAGCGTCGTCGATCTCGTCAACGGCCCGGGCCCGGTGGTGCCGCCCGCCAGCACGCCTCCGCCGGCCGTCATCGGCTTCGTCGATCAATCGCAGATCGATCAGCTCCCGAAGATCAAAGCGGCCAACGACAATTTCCTGAAGTTCGCCAACGACGCGCGCCAAAGCGCGCTGCTAAAGATGCAGGCCGCCAAGAACAATCAGC
>JAAXMC010000115.1 GCA_013036315.1 Vulcanimicrobiota bacterium | reverse complement strand
TGGGTTCGCATTACGCGGGCGCTTGGATCGGGTACGTGTTCTTTGCCTTCGCGCTCGGCATCGCAGCGATAGCGCGTTCCGACATCCGGCGGGCTCACCGCCTGCTGTATTGGTGCATCGCCCTGTGCGTGGTGGAGTTTGCGGTAGCGGATCCGCTGCACCCGGGCTACTTTCTTCATCCCTACGCGGCGCGCGACGCCCGGCTGAACCGTTTCTTGAGCTCGCTTCCGTCCCGTATAGATGTTGCGACGCAAGAAGAAGCATACACGCACCTGGCGGCGACCGATCCCAACGTGACACTGTTGCCGGAATCGGGCGCGCAACCGCTGCGCGCGTGCTACGTGCTAACGGACGAAGATTATCCCGAATCGGTTCGTCTGATCGAAATGCAGGCTTATTTCCCGCAGATAACGCGCGCTTATGAAATCGCCCGTCGCGACGGAGCGATCAGCCTGTATGAATCGCGGCAGTGTCGCGCAGCAAATCCTCCAGCGCGTTCTCGGCGACCAACGTCCAAGCGGCTTCGAGTTTAACTAACCTGTAAGGCGCCGCCCACGGCGACCAGCGTCCGGTCTGCAACGCGAAATGCGCGGCTGCGAAGACGGCGACTACAGGCGTGGCCGTCATCCCCGCGACGTGCACGGCGCCCGAGTCGGGTGCGACGAGCGCCTTGGCCGAAGCGATTGCAGTCTTCCAGGGAGCGAGCTCGGCAAAGTATTCCACGGCGACGTCGGCCACTGCGGCAAATCGCTGCGCGTACTCGCGCTCGCTTTCGGCGGCGACGAAGCGCATTGCGGGCCGCTGTTTTAAACGGCGGGCGAGATCGGCGACGTCTCCAAACGCGGCTCCTAAACGATCCCACTTGGCGGTGACTTGCATAACGATCCGTTCGTCGGGTGCGGGTTCGGCGTCAATGACGAAGCGGCGCAGTATCTTTGCATCGCGAGAGGGCTGCAGATCTCCCACGATCTCGCTGCCGAGCGTAAAGAGCACTTGGCTTTCGTGCGGCGCGCGCGGATCCAATCCCGCAGTTCTGTGTACGGTACGCGTGCACAGCAATCTCGCCCACAGCGTTTTCAACGGCTTGCCCCAGCCGTTTTCAAATCCGATCCGGCGCCGCGCTCCCGTCGCCCGCGCGAGCCGATAGCCGCCTGCATCCTCGGTGGCGATCAGCGCGTAGTCGTACGCGTTCGCGGCGAGCTTCGCAGCCAGGTCCGCATCGTCGCTTCTGTACACGGCGTTGACGGCGTCCTTCGAGAATACGCCGGCGTTTTGCGGCGAAAGCACGACGTCAACCTTTGCGCCGCCTTGCTGCAGTGCGGCCAAGAGCGGGACGAGCGCGAGCGCGTCGCCGATGGCGTCCAGACGGACGATAAGGACCGATGGGGAATTGTTCACGCCTGCCAATGATTGCAAAAGAGAATCTGGTAACCCTGGATGCCCCGGACGGCTTTCACGTCGCGAGCAGCCTGGGAAACGTGACGGGGAAAGCGACCCGCCCGCATAGCATGCTGCGCGAGACCTTTCGCAGCATCGGCGCTTTCATCGGGCTGGCTCCGATCGAATATTTGACCGATGCCGAACGGGCGCGCGAAGAAGCGCTCGAAGTGTTGCGCACAAACGCCTCCATGCTGGGAGCCGATGCGGTGATCAAGATTCAATTCGAGGCAGTTGAAGATGAAGGCGGCGTTACCGCCGTTGTGGCGCGCGGCGAAGCCGTACGGCTCGGATGACTCTCGAAGAGCGGGCGCGGCGCGAACGCATGCTGGAGCGCGCCGCGGCCGTCGCAACCGCGTGCCGCAAATGTCAGATCGGATCTGAGCGCCGCCACAACGTGTACGGCGAAGGCGATCCCTGCGCGCGTCTCATGGTTATCGGCGAAGGCCCCGGCGAAACCGAAGACCTGCTGGGCCGCCCGTTCGTCGGACGCGCGGGCGAGTTGCTCGATAAAATGCTGGCCGCGATCGACCTTCCGCGCGAAGATGTCTACATTTGTAATACGGTAAAATGCCGGCCCACCGTGAACGACGGCGGCAAGCTGCGAAACCGCGCGCCCCTGCCGGCCGAGATGGCGAATTGCCGCCCATTTTTGGACGAGCAGATCGACATCATCGCGCCGCAAGTGATCCTCGCGCTCGGAGCGCCGGCCGCAAAATCGTTTCTCGGCAACACTTTTAGCATCACACGATCGCGCGGAATATGGTTTGAAGGGCCAAATGCCATCCCGCTGATCGCAACGTTTCACCCCGCTTACATCTTGCGGCAAGGCGGGATGGCGCTTACCGATACGAAGCGCCAAGTGTGGTCCGACCTCAAGCAAGTGCGGGAAAAACTGGATGCGCTCCGGCAGTCACCGGCCGCCCAGGCCGGCGTGCCCGAGCAAGCAGACTTGTTTGAGTCGCCGCGCGTGCTATAATCGGTCGCCGTGGCTCGTAACGCTGAGGACATTTGGTTTGCAGAAAAAGTTCGGCGCGCCGGTTTTCCCGACGTGCCGGCTTTTGCGGCGCATTTCAATTTAAAGCCGTACAGACTGGCGCAAATCTATCGCGCCGCGGCCAAAGAGCTGGCCGACGACGTCGGCAGTGTCACGCCGCTGCCCAAAGAACTGCGCGCGCAGCTAGCCGATGGGGGCTTCACATTTGATAGCGTTACGCCGGTGCTCGTGCAGCGTTCGGGCGACAAGCAAACGAGCAAAGGCCTGTTCCGGCTGGCCGACGGCGCGGAAGTCGAGGCCGTGCTCATGGAGCATTACGGCGATCGCAACACCGTGTGCATCAGCTCGCAGGCCGGTTGCGCGTTCGCATGCGCGTTCTGTTCAACCGGACAAGCCGGCTTCACGCGTAATCTGGACGCGGGCGAGATTTTCGATCAGGCGCGCTACTTCGCGCGCGAACTCGCGGCCAAGAATAAGCGGATCACGAACATCGTGTTCATGGGCATGGGCGAGCCGTTCCACAACTACGATTCGGTGATGGACGCCGTCGCGCTCTTGCACGATCCACACGGGTTGGGTCTGGGCCACCGGCACATTACGATCTCGACTGTCGGCTTGGTGGACAAGATCGATAGCTTTGCCGACGAGCACCTCCAGGTGAATCTCGCCATTTCGTTGCACGCTCCCAACGACGAGATTCGCAGCGCGATGATGCCGGTAAACCGGAAGTTCTCGCTGGAAGAAGTGCTGGCGGCTTGCGAACGTTACGTGGATAAGACGAACCGTAAAATATTCTTCGAGTACGTCATGCTGCAAGGCGTAAACGACTCGGAGGAAAACGCGCGCGAGCTGGCCGCGCGCATGAAGGGCCATCTCTATCACGTGAACTTAATCCCGTACAACACGACGCCCGGCGCGTCGTACGCCGGCACCGAGCAGGAGAAGATTTGGCGCTTCGCCGGCATCCTCGAAGCGGCCGGCGTTCCGGTAACGGTGCGACAGAACATGGGGCGCGATATCGCGGCCGCTTGCGGCCAGCTACGGGCTGATACTCAACCGAAAGTGCTCAAAGAAGACGCCCGTGTCTGAGGTTCGGAGAAGCGCTTCATGAATGAGAATGTGTCGATACTAACGCTGGCGCCGGTATCCCTCACCAGGGTGGACCTTTCGGAGCAAGCCCATCAAAGTGCAAGGAACTTCTTTGATTTTGTCATCAACGGCGCTCCCTTGCGGCCAATGCTGAAGGCTGATGATGTCGCTGTCCTTAGCGACGACTGGAGCACTAGCGACTTTGCGCGGCAACTCTTGCTTGAAGCCTCCGGCGATCATCGCCTTGAAGGTCGAGCGCAAATCTATGCTTGTCGCGAGTGCTTAGACATAAACTGCGGCGGCATCGCAGTGAAGGTCACGGCGGTTGGTAATCGGGTTCGGTGGGAGAGCTTTGAGAAATTCTGGCCCGATTACGAGACCGATAGCTTCGAATTCGAACCAATCCACGCTGGGCCTTACGAGTTTGATTTATCGCAATATCGCTCGGCATTAAAGCGCTTTCTCGGTTGAGGCACGCGCTTTTGAGGGCTCGTTCGATTCGTCGGATCACTTGCGGCCAGTTGCGTGCAGAGTCACAGCCGAACGCACACAAGTCTACGGGATCTGCGGCAGCGCTTTCCTGAGCCATCCTCTGTCATCCTGAGGTATCGAAGAAGCGCGAGCGTCGTCGAACGGAGTATACAACGGCATGTTTCCCACATTGGTCGCGATGGTAGCGCTTCGCAACTACGACGCAACACCGCAAGCTGCGGCCATCCGGGCCGTCAGTTTCGGATTGAAAAGTCCGGCAATAGTTCGACGCGCGAACGTAGTCGGCCGATACGCGGCCGTCCTCACGAGCCGCGGAATGATGGAAGGCTCGGCCATCAGCGCACCGATCTTGGTGCAGCACTTCTCATTTGGTTGGCAGGCGCTGGATTTGCTAAACTTCCGTTGCCGTTTGGAATCGCATAGGTTGGGCCGACGGATCGACGCTCTCCTGATGGGCGGGATGCCGGGCCCAGAGGATGACCGGCCGTGTCGCGCGGAGCCGAAGGACGCGGGTCCAACGGCGGACGTCGAAGCTCTGCGTCGCTTGATGCGTGGCCCGCTCGTGCCGTACGTCGTCGCTTCGGGCAACTGGGCGATGGGCGAGTGGTACGGCGGCGGCGGTGGAGAGTCGCTTTACCAGAAGCGTGACGGCCATTGGCGGCTCGTCAGAAGCGGAGGCGGAGCGATGGGGGTTTCAGATATTCGCGCCTTTGGCGTGCCCCAGGCTGACTGGTGCAAATTCGGAATTTACGACGCGCAATGTCATTAAGCGGTTCGCGAAAATCGCGCGCCTGTGGTCAGCTGCGCGCGGAGACGAAACCAAGCGTGTCGATCGGGTGACGTTAATGGCCCGTCGGTGTTCCACCTCGGTGCGACATCGCCATCGGATAGTGCGGCAATCCGGCGTCGATTCGTCCGGCGATCGCCTCCAATGCGTGCCGCAGGTTCTTGACT
>JAAXMC010000114.1 GCA_013036315.1 Vulcanimicrobiota bacterium | reverse complement strand
CTACATTCACGCCGGCGGCAAGATTGGCGTGCTCGTCGAGGTGAACACCGAGACCGACTTCGTCGCGCGCAACCCTAAGTTCAACGAACTCACCCGGGATATCGCCATGCACGTGGCCGCGATGTCGCCACTCTACGTCGACCGCGAAAGCGTACCGCCCGAGGTCGTCGAAAAGGTCCGTTCAGAGCTGGCCGGCTCGGTGCCGCCCGGGAAACCGGCCGATATCGCTGAGAAGATTCTCGAGGGCAAGCTGAACAAATGGTTCGAGGAGCACTGTTTGCTCGATCAGCCTTTCGTCAGGGACGACACGATGAGCGTCGGCGATATGATCAATCGCTCCGTCGGCGTGCTCGGCGAGAACATCAAAGTGCGCCGGTTCACGAAGTATGCGCTCGGAGACCGGTGAAGCGGTGAGCGCAGTGCAACCGAGGTTCCGCCGCGTTCTGCTGAAAATTTCAGGCGAAGCCTTCGCCGGACGCGAGACCGGAGTCGACGTCGCGACGACCGACGCGATGGCCCGGCAAATTGCCGACGTCAGCCGCGACGGCGTTTCGGTTGCAATCGTGGTCGGCGGCGGGAACATCTGGCGCGGAAAAGTTCACGAAGAAGCCGGCATGGATCGCGCGACCGCGGATTACATGGGCATGCTGGCGACCGTCATCAACGCGCTCGCATTGCAAGACTCGCTCGAGCGAATGGGCGTGCCGTCACGCGTGCAGACCGCTATTTCGATGCATCAAATTGCCGAACCGTATATCCGGCGGCGCGCGATACGCCACCTGGAAAAAGGCCGTGTCGTGATATTTGCGGGCGGCACGGGCAACCCGTATTTTACGACCGACACCACCGCCGCCTTGCGCGCGGTTGAAGTCAACGCCGAGGCATTGCTGAAAGCAACGCGCGTAGACGGCGTCTACACCGCCGACCCGAAGAAGGATCCGACCGCAACGCGCTTCGACCACCTGCCTTATCTCGAAGTGCTGCAGCGCGGTCTCGAAGTGATGGACAATACTGCGCTGACATTATGCATGGACAATAACTTGCCCATCATCGTCTTTGACATGGCCGTGCCCGGCAACATCCGGCGCGTTATCCTCGGTGAATCGATCGGCACCGTCGTCGGCAAGCCCAAGCCAACCTTGGCGGGAACGGCCGGCTCATAATGGCCGATAGCTTTAAGGAAGCCGAAGGCAAAATGAGCAAGTGCGTGGAGGCGGCACGCGGTGAATTCGCTTCGATTCGCACCGGCCGCGCGACGCCCGCGCTTTTGGACCGCCTGCACGTTGAGGCGTACGGCACTTCCGTGCCGCTCAAACAGGTCGCGACGGTCAGCGTGCCCGATCCCCGCTCGCTCATGATTGCGGCGTTCGATCGCAATACGGTCGGCGACATTCGTAAAGCGATCGAGAAAAGTGATTTGGGCCTGACTCCCAACGTAGACGGTAATTCGATTCGCCTTTCGATCCCGCCGCTGAACGAAGAACGCCGTAAAGACCTCGTCAAGATCGTCAAGAAGAAGGGCGAGGATGGCAAGATTGCCGTTCGCAACGTCCGTCACAAAGTGCACGACGATCTGCGCACGCAGCTCAAAGACCACGACATCACCGAAGACCAGAATAAACGGATGCAGGATCAGCTGCAAAAACTGACCGATCGCTTCATCAAAGAGATCGATCAGCTGGTCGCCGCGAAAGAAAAAGAGATCATGGAGGTATGAACGCTGCTTGACGAGCTCGTTCTCATGCCCGAAACCCAAGCGCGCCGCCAACTGCACGGACGCGTCGCGGCGTTCTCGGTTTTAGCGCCGGTGGGTTCGTTTGCCGGCAAGGGCGAGCTGCGCGTTCTGCGCGCGTCCGCGGTCGCGGACGGTATCGAGCTCGTGTGCGGATATGAAGCCTACGAAAGGGCCACCTGATGGCGCGCGTGTTGCCCGCGCCGCGGGAAGAGCTCGATCTCGCGAAGCTCCCGCGCCACGTCGCAATCATCATGGACGGCAACCGGCGCTGGGCCAAGAGCCGTGGGATGCCCGCCGTCGAAGGCCATCGCCGCGGCATGCTGGCGCTACGCGAAGTTACGCGCGCTTGCAGCGATCTCGGGATCCCGATCCTGACGGTCTATGGCTTTTCGACCGAGAACTGGCGGCGCGATTCGACGGAGATATCGCTCTTGCTGGATCTGTGCGTCTTTTTTGCGCAGAACGAGCTTATCGAGCTGAGCCGCAACAACGTGCGCGTCAACGTGATCGGCGCGTACCGCGCACTTCCGGAACCTTCGCGCCAAAACGGACCACCGGAAGCCGTCAGCACGATCGCCTGCACCCGCTCGCGGCTTTCACCGGCGAGGCACTGGAATATCGCGGAATGTTCGGAATCGACGGGCACGATCTGCGATCCGCTCTGCGCCGCCGACGCCATCAGCAGCTCGCCGGCCGCTACGATCAGCTCTTTGTTGGCGACGGCGACGTCGATTCCGCGCTCGACCGCCGCAAAGACCGCGTCGAACGATACGAAGCCGTCGGTCGCGGCCAGCAAAATATCGGGCTTCGACTCGACCGCAACGCGCAACAACCCCGCGAGTCCGTCGGCTGCCGACGCAGTCACTCCGACTTCAAAGCGCTTCGCCTGTTCGCGAAGCTTGTCGATCTGCTTGCCCGCTGCCAGAGCTGCGACGGTAAAGCGATCCGGATGGCGCGCAATAACATCGAGCGCCTGCGTTCCAATCGATCCGGTGCTGCCGAGAATTGCAACGCGCTTACGCAAAAGGAAGCAACCCTATGATGTGCAGCATGCCGTAAAACGCCATTCCGCCGAATAAATAAGAATCAAAGCGATCGAGGACACCGCCGTGGCCTTGTATCACGGTGCCGCTGTCTTTCACGCCCGCGTCACGCTTGAGGGCCGATTCGACCAAATCGCCGGCTTGCGCCGCTAGGCACGTGACCGCACCGAGCGCAGCACCTTGCCACCAGTGCATCCCCAAATATGGAGTCGTGCCGAGCAGCGCGCCGATTGCCGTTACCAGCATCAGCGCGCCGAGGGAGCCTTCGACGGTCTTTTTCGGCGAAATCTTCGTCAGGCTCGTCCGGCCAATGAACGACCCGACGAGCATCGCGAGGATGTCCGTCAACGCAATCAGGACGATCACGTAGAGCGTCCAATACAGTCCCATCAACGGAACTTGACGGATAAAAATAAAGTACGTCAGCAGCTTTCCGATATACAAGACCGCGAGCAGCGTGTAAGCGGTGCGCGCGAAGTAGCCCTGCTGTTCGCCGTACATCCCCAGCCAAAACGCGACGAGCACGACCGACGCCAGCAGCGCGCCTTCCCAGTGCGAAAGCAAGCCGAATATACTGAGTAAAATGTAGGCCAGCACGCCGGGAATCGCGACCTGATATTCGAGCGGCGTGCCCTTTATTTCACAGAGGCGTGCCAGTTCGTACAAGCTGACCGCGCCTACGGCTAGAATGACGATGTAAAACGCGACCGGTTCGAAGACCGATCCCAAACCAACAACTGCGAGCGCTATTCCGACCAGGACGCGGCGCGTCGTGAGCGGCTGAGCCCGCGCGGCAGTTACGGGCGTGGCGGCGTTCACGTTCCTCCGAAGCGTCGCTGCCGCTTTTGAAACTCCAGCAGCGTCCGCATGAACTCGTCCCTTCCGAAGTCGGGCCAATACACTTCACTCATCACGAGTTCGGTGTAGGCAACTTGATAGAGGAGGAAATTTGAGAGCCGGTGCTCGCCTCCGGGCCGGATCAGCATATCCGGGTCGGGTTGATCGGCCGTATAAAGGTAGGAAGCAATGGTCGCGTCGCCGATATCGCCGGCTTGCAATTTCCCGGCAGCCACGTCGGCGGCGATCGCTTTGACGGCGCGCTGCAGCTCGGCGCGCGCGCTATAGTTCACGGCCAGGTTCAGCAGCAAGCCCGTGTTTGCGGCTGTTCGTTCCATCAACCGCTCGAGCGCATT
>JAAXMC010000113.1:533-40522 GCA_013036315.1 Vulcanimicrobiota bacterium | reverse complement strand
TACGCGTGTCGGGAGAGCGCCTAAAGCTTCATACGATACCGCCGGACGATCCGGAGACGTACGCGATGATCCAGCGGGCCGACACGATCGGCGTTTTTCAAATCGAGTCGCGCGCGCAGCAGTCGATGCTGCCGCGCATGAAACCGGCCTGTTTCTACGATATCGTGATGCAGGTGGCGATCATCCGGCCCGGACCGATCCAAGGCCAGATGATCCATCCCTTTTTACGCCGCCGTTCGGGACAGGAGCCCGTGAGTTATCCGCATCCGAAACTCAAAGCGGTGCTCGAGCGCACGCTGGGTGTGCCGCTCTTTCAAGAACAGGGCATGCGCATGGCGGTCGAAGCCGCCGGCTTTTCGCCGGCCGAAGCCGACCGCTTGCGCCGGGCGATGGGGCATAAACGTTCGCACGAACGCATGCGCGAGCTCTATCCCAAACTCGTCGAAGGCATGGTCGATAACGGCATCGACCGCGCGGCGGCCGAGCAGCTTTTTCACATGCTTGAAGGGTTTGCCGACTACGGTTTCCCCGAATCGCATGCGGCGAGCTTCGCGCTATTGGCTTACGAATCGGCATATCTCAAATGCCGTTATCCGGCGGTCTTCGCGGCGGCGATCCTCAACGTGCAGCCGATGGGTTTTTATTCCACCGAAGTGCTTGTCAACGACGCGCGCCGGCACGGCGTCACCGTCCAACCTGTGGCCGTGAACGCCAGCGAGTTTTGGAGCTTTGTGGATGGCGGGGGTGCATTGCGTTTAGGCTTTCATGTTATTCGCGGATTGGGCGAAGCGCAGCGCGACCGTTTGCAGGCCGCGATCGCGCAAGGACCGTTCTCGGATCTGCACAACTTTGCGCAGCGCACGCAGCTCGAAAAAGAAGCGATTGAAAATCTGGCAGTGGCGGGCGCATTTGCGCCGTGGTTTCGCTCGCGCCGTGAGGCGATGTGGGCGTTGCGCGGCTTGGACGAACGCGAAACGCGCGGCGAGCTCGGCCGGCTGATGGATGTGGAAGAACCGGCGGCGCGCTTCGCAACCATCTCGCCGCGTCAAGAGACGGCTTTCGATCTATGGTCGACCGGAATCTCGCCCAAGGTTCAACCAATCGCGCATATGCGCGCGGAGCTCGAGCGGCAAAACGTCGTTCCCGCGGCCCGGCTTGCCGAACTGCCGCGCAATCTGATGTGCAAAGTGGGCGGCATGGTCATTACGCGCCAGCGCCCCGGGACGGCGAAAGGGTTTGTTTTTTTAACGCTCGAGGACGAAACCGGTTTGGTGAACGTCATCGTCCGGCCCGACGTGTACGAACGCTATCGCCGCACGATCCGGCAATCGATGACCGTTATCGTGGAAGGTCAGCTGCAGAAGGAGAGCGGCTGCATCGACGTGCTGGCGCGCAAGGTCTGGAGTTTCGATGCGAGCGACGTCGTCGGCGGAGTACGCTCGCGCAACTTCCAGTAACTAGTCGTGTGCGACCGGACACGACGAGAAGTGATGTTCGTAGCAAAACGCAGCGAGCGGGTGTAGAGCGGCTCCCGCGGGCAAGACGTAATCCGGCAAGGGGCCGGGAAGCGGCATGCGCCGCCAGCCCAGCTTGATCGGATCCTGGCTTTGCGGAAAACGAACCGGCCACGGCACCGAACCCGTCTCGGTCGTTCCATCCGGATAGAGCACCCAATAATTGACGTAATAGTAATCCCACGGGCCGTCCTGCCAGGATCGCGTCGGCATAAGAATTCCCTGGCCGATGTTCGGCGAACCGAGCGAACCGGAAAAATTGTACGTATACCGTTTTACTGCAGCCGGACTCGGCGCCGGCCGCGCCGCGCTGACGAGCGGATTGTTTTCCCGCCGCAGCCGCGCGATCGTCTGACTGAACTGCTCTTGCTGCGTAGCGAGCTGCTGACTGAAACTTTGCGTTTGCGGGCCGTGACGGGTGCTTTCGCGCGGGACGCTGATCTGCGCGCGCGGATTTATGCGTGCGAGCTCCCGGCGCGGAGCTTGCTGCGGTTGCGGACGCTGCGCGATGCGCGGTGCAGGTTGCGGTGCGGGCGGCTGGATGAGCGCGGGCCGCTGCGGCTGGGGCCGGCGTTCGAGGCGAATTGCGCTCGACATCACCGAGATTTTTTCGACGATCTGTTGCGCCGGCGTACCGGTCGTGAAGCGCGGCCCTAGCAGCCATGCGATCAGCGGCCCCGCGATAAAATGAAACGCAATCGAAAAAACAAAGGCCCAAAACAACAGCCGCTGCGCGCGTTCGCGCCGTGGTTTGAATCTCAGATGCGAGGTGTTCCTTTAGTCGGAGGACCTGGAGGGACGACAACCCGCACGGGTTTGAAAAAATGCAGCCCTGCCGCCTCCAAGATGCGTTTCCCTTGACCGTACAATATGAAGCTCAAGAAAGTCTGTGCGTTTTGGCGGTCGGCGGCATGCGGCATGATGGCGATAGCAAATGCAATCTCGTTTGCAAGATTCGTGTCCGGCGGAAGTTCGATTGTCGATAAGCCCATCGGGGCGGTTTCGGTCGAGTAAAAGAAGCCTGCGTCGAGTTCGCCGGTCTGGACACGCACGGCCAGGTCCTCCTCAGGAAACTCCTGTGCGTTTGCGAGCAGATTCTGCGCGAAACCCGGCTGGTGAAAGTGCTGCCCAAGGAGCTGCACGGTGCGCACAGTTCGCGCGCCTTTGGGATCGATCGCGGGGTCTGTGCGTCCCACGCGCACGCCGGGAGCGCTCAGCGCAGCGATTATCGAAATGCTCCCCCCGGCCGCATCCGCAAAAAGACCGGCATGCGCGGATTTCGGGGAGTAAGCCACGACCATTCGCGCGGAGCCGAAAATGGTGTACTGCGTTACGAGACCGTTGAGCAACGCGGGGTCCGCGGTAATGAAGACGTCGGGATTGCGCAAGCCCGCGCGAATGAGGTTCGCCAGCGCGCGACTGCCCTTGGGTTCGCCCACGAAACGCAGTCCCGAGCGTTGCGCAAGAGCGCGCGCGACCGGCCCTTCCATCGTGGCTACGAGCGAGGCGGCGTAGGCGACCGAAACCACCGGCGACGAACTGGGTATTAACGTAACGGTCGCGGCAAGGAGCACGGCGGACAACTTCACGCCCCGATCTTCCGTGACGCGAAAAGACATTCCTCACGACGACGACGAAGAGCAACCCAAGGGAGCATGGCCGACTTGATGCACGCGCAGCCTATAGACGAGATCGATATGAACGGAAGCGACGGTTCGCAGGGAAAACGCGACGGCAGCATCACTCGAACGCTGATATGGGTCGGTGTTGCGGGCCTTTCGGCCGCGCTCGCGTTCGCGCTGATTCGCGCAGCCCTCTCGCGCCGTCCCGCGGATCCCACGAGCCGGCGCATTCAACAATTGATCGACGAGGCTAACCAACTTCTCAAAACGCTTGACGACCAGCGTTAGCCCCGGCACCGAACTCGAACTCGCTTTCACAGACCTGCTTGCCAATGGTCAGGCCGTCGGCAGAGCTGAGGGCATCGTCGTCTTTTGTTTCGGGCCGCTGCCCAAAGAGCGCGCCCGCGTGCGCGTTACCGCCCTCAAGCCGAAATATGCGGTTGCCGAGCTTCTCGAAGTCGTCGAACGCTCAGCGGACCGCGTCGCGCCCTTTTGTCCGGTGTTTGGTACCTGCGGCGGCTGCCAGTTGCAGCACTTTGATTACGCTGCCCAGCTGGCGTGGAAGCGCGAGGTCGTTCGCAATGCATTGGAGCGAATCGGCGGGTTTTCCGGCGTGGCCGTCAGCGAAACGATCGGCATGCACTCGCCGCGCGCCTACCGCAACAAGATGTCGCTGGTCGTCGATCGCGCGCGCGAGCGCGTGGGATTTTACAAACAGCGATCGCACTACGTCGTACAAATCGACGCCTGCCCGATCGTCCTGCCCGGCCTGGACGAGCAGATACCAAAGATCAACGCCGCGAAAGCTGACGCCGGGACTGCGGCCGCATTCGCGCGTGTACGGCATATCGTGGCGCGTACTGCAAAGGCGAGCGGCAACGTCGTCGTGACGTTCACGAGCGATCGTCCGGAGAGCGCGTTAAAAGATGGCGCGCCAGCGCTCATGCGGCGGCTCGCCGGAGTGACCGGCCTCACGAATTCTTACGATCTCTCGGGGGCCAACGCTATCCTGGGGCGCAAACAGCACGTACTCGCGGGCTCGGCAACGATCGAGGAGTCGATTGCCGGCTTGCGCTACCGGGTTTCTGCCGGCTCCTTTTTCCAAGTGAACGTCGAAATCGTCGAGCGCATCTTCAAGCACCTCGAACCGCTGTTGAAAGAACCGCTGCGGATGCTCGATCTGTACTGCGGCGCGGGCACGTTCGCGTTGTTCTTCGCAAAGCACGGCGCGACGGTCCTGGGGATCGAAGAGAGCGCGCAGGCGGTCGCCGAAGCGCGCGAAAATGCCGAGCTGAACGGATTGCAGACGCGGGTGCGATTCCGGCACGGCTCCGCCGCGGACGTCCTGGCGCGCCCGGACGTGGCAGCCGAAATCGCCGGCGCCGACGCGATCTTTCTCGACCCTCCGCGCAAAGGCTGCGACGAACGCGTGCTCGCCAGGATAGCGGAGCGCCGGGCTCGCGCGGTATGGTACTTGTCGTGCGATCCCGCAACGCTCGCCCGGGATTTGAAGTTTCTGGGTGCCAAAGGGTATCGCATCGAAGAAGTTCAGCCTTTCGACATGTTTCCGCAAACCGGGCACGTCGAGTCGCTGGCATTGCTCTTAGCTTCTTGAGGAACGCGTGGCTTCAGAAAAAATAGACGTCCGGTATGTCGCCAAACTCGCGCGAATTGCGCTGAGCGAAGAAGAAGCCGTACGCTTCGGCAAGCAGCTCGGCGATCTGCTCGAGCACGTCAACGTGCTTTCAGAATTGGACACGGCTTCCGTGCCGGCGACGGCGCAAGTGGTTGAATCGCGAAACGTCGAGCGAGGCGATGACGTGACGCCTTGCCTCGATCGCGAAACCGTGCTTGCGATGGCGCCGCAGCGTCAGGGCGCGTTCTTCCGCGTGCCGAAAATTATCGCCGAATCATGAACGAATTGGTGACGCGCTCGGCCGCGCAGATTGCGCGCGATGTGAACGGAAAGCGCGTTTCGGCTCGCGAGATCACCGCGGCCGTCCTGCAGCGCGTGGACGAAACCGACGATCGCTTGGGCTGTTATTTGTCGCGCTTGAACGAGCTCGCGCTCGACTGCGCGCAGCGCGCGGACCGCCGGATTGCGGCGGGCGAAACGCTGCCGCTGGCCGGTGTGCCGATCGCGATCAAAGATAACATGTGTCTAAGGGGAACGCGCACGACCGCCGGATCGAAGATTCTGGAGAATTGGATCGCTCCGTACACAGCGACTGCGGTGCAGCTAATTCTCGACGCGGGCGGCATTCCGATCGGGAAGGCAAATCTCGACGAGTTCGCGATGGGCAGCTCGTGTGAAAACAGCGCGCTGGGCGTTACTCGCAATCCGTACGACCTCTCGCGCGTTCCGGGCGGCAGTTCGGGCGGACCGGCGGCTGCCGTCGCGAGCTTTCAAGCTGCAATCGGACTGGGAAGCGACACGGGCGGATCGATTCGCGAGCCCGGCGCGTTCTGCAACGTCGTCGGGTTCAAGCCGACGTACGGCCGCGTGTCGCGCTATGGACTCATCGCGTTCGCATCGAGTTTGGATCAGATTGGGCCGCTCACTCGAACCGTGGAAGATGCCGCGCTCGCGTATGACGTGATGGCCGGACACGATCCAAGCGACTCTACGAGCATCAACCGGGCCGTCGAGCCGGCCGCGAACGCCTTGCGCGAAGATCTGAAAGGTCTGCGGATCGGCGTCGTCAAGGAATTCGCGACGGCGAAGCTCGGTCCGGAGATCGATGCGCTGTACAAGCGGGCTTACCGCGAGCTTGCAGACCTTGGCGCGGACGTCGTGGACATTTCGCTGCCGACCGCGGACTACGGATTGGCGACCTATTATTTGATCGCGCCGGCCGAATGCAGCAGCAACTTGGCGCGCTTTGACGGCGTGCGGTATGGCTTGCGCGTTGAAGGCGACGACGTCGGGCAGATGTACGAACGGACCCGCGCCGCCGGTTTCGGCCCCGAGGTCAAACGCCGCATCCTGATCGGGACGTACGCGCTCTCAAGCGGCTATTACGATGCGTACTACGTGAAAGCTCAGAAGGCGCGCACGATGTTCGCGCAAGATTTTCGCAGAGCGTTCGAGCATTGCGACCTAATCGCGGCGCCGGCAGCCAGCAGCCCGGCTTTCGAATTCAACGCAAAAAGCGATCCCTACAGCATGTACATGATGGATTACTATACGATTCCGATGTCGCTGGCAGGTCTGCCGGCGCTTTCGGTGCCGTGCGGTTACGCGGGAACGCCGCAACTGCCGATGGGCTTGCAGCTCGCCGCGCCGCTGTTCGAGGAAGCCAAACTGCTGGGCGCCGCGCACGCATACGAGCGCGCGACGGAGTATGCTTCGAAAGCTGCGCTCGCCGTATGACGGTGAAGACCAAGTACGAGGCCGTCATAGGCATCGAGTGTCACGTCGAATTGAAGACGCGCAGCAAAATGTTTTGCGGGTGCGCCAACGAGTTCGGTGGAGAACCCAACACAAAAGTGTGCCCGGTCTGTTTGGCGCTGCCCGGTGCGTTGCCGGTCGCGAACAAAGAAGCGATCGAACACATGATCCGCGCGGGCCTGGCGTTCGGAGCAACTATTCCGGCCTTTTCAAAATTCGACCGCAAGAATTATTTTTATCCCGACATGCCCAAGGATTACCAGATTTCGCAGTACGATATGCCGCTGACGCTGGGCGGGTCGGTCGGCTACTGGTTAGAGGACGGCACGCTCAAGGAATGCCGGCTCACGCGCATCCACCTGGAAGAAGATACCGGAAAGTCCATGCACGCCGGCGGCGGGGACGGACGCATAGCCGGGAGCGCATATTCGCTCATCGACTTCAACCGGGCCGGCGTGCCGCTGATGGAGTGCGTTTCGGAGCCGGACCTGACGAGCGCGCAAGAAGCCGTGGGGTATCTGGAAGCGCTCAAGCGCACGTTCGTTCAGCTCGGGGTCAGCGACGTGAAGATGGAGGAAGGCTCGCTGCGCTGCGATGCCAACGTTTCGATCCGGCCTGCCGGCAGCATGAAATTGGGAACGAAGGCCGAGATCAAAAACATGAATTCGTTCCGCTCCGTGTTGCGCGCGATCGAAAGCGAAATCACTCGGCAGATCGATGTACTGGAATCGGGCGGGCGCGTCGTGCAGGAGACGCGCGGCTGGGACGAAGCGCAAGGCGTCACGCATTCGATGCGCAGCAAAGAAGAAGCGCACGACTACCGGTATTTTCCCGACCCGGATCTCGTACCGATGGAGATCGATCCGGCGCTGGTCGAAAGATTGAAAGCCACGATTCCGGCGCTCCCGCACGACCGTTTCGTGCGTTACCACCGCGAATACGGACTCGATCCAAAGCAAGCGACGCAATTGGTCGACAACCTGCCGCTGGCGGAATACTTCGACGCCTGTGTGTCGGCCAGCGGCAACGCGCAACTCAGTACGAATTTTGTATTGGGCGACCTTTCGCGGCTTGCCAACGAAACGGGCACGCCGGTTTATGCGTCGCCGGTGACTTCGGCAAGCCTAGCGGAGCTCATAGGGCTCGTCGAAGCGAAAGCGATTACTTCGAAGACCGCCAAGGAACTGTTGGAACGCATGTGGGCCGGCGAAGGCTCGCCCAAAGCGATCGTTGAGAAAGAAGGTCTCGCGCAGACCAGCGACGCCGGCGAAATCGAGCGATTCGTCGCCGAAGTGCTGGCGGCGAACGAGAAAGCCGCTGCCGATTACAAGGCCGGAAAGACGAACATCCTCGGTTTTCTCATCGGCCAAGTGATGAAAGCCTCGCGAGGAAAAGCAAACCCGGCGCTCGCCGAGGAGCTTTTGCGCAAAAAACTGGAGTAAGGAGCGAACATGGCTGTCAAGGGAATCGACGCGAGCTATTATACGGTCGTCGACTTGGGGAAAATGACCGACTTTTATAAGAAGATTCTCGGCGAGCCGGAGACCGAGCAGCCTCGCTTAGCCGAATGGAGTTTCTCCGACGGTTCGACGTTCGGGATCTACAATGCCGGCGGCAAGACCGGCGGACGCAGCGGCAGCATCATGTTTGCGGTCGACGATGTGAAGGCGACGGCGCGGACCGCGCGTGAAGCCGGCGCGAAGATCGATAGCGACGACGATCTGACCGACACTCCCGTGTGTGAGATGATGTTCGCCTACGATCCGGAGGGCAATCAATTCATCCTCCACAAACGCAAGACGTAGCTCTCGCCGACGATCGGACCCTCGAAACGCTCGATTTTGCGGCGGTCCGGCAGCGGGTCGTTGCGCAGTCTGTAACCGGGCGCGGCCGGCGGCGCGCGCAAGCGCTGGAGCCGTTCAATGCTTTCGAACGTGTGCGGCGCGAGCAGGCGGCGACTGCCGCCGTGCGCGACCTTGTCGCTTCCGCGGATCTGCACGTACTGCCGGCGATCGAAACCGCGGAGCTCACGGAGCGCGCTGCGATCGGCACGCCGCTTTTGGCTGCGGAGTTGCGCGCCGTCAGCGATGCGATTGGAGCTGCGGCCGCAGCGTATAACAAAACGCGCGAGGCCGGCGAGGCCTTGGAGACGATAACCGCTCCGTACCGGCCGCTGAAAGAATTGCAGCGCACGATTACCGATGCGATCGACGAGCGTGCCATCGTTCTCGACCGCGCCTCCCCGGCGCTCGGCCGCATTCGGAAGAATCTGCAGAACGCGCAGCGCGAGGCCCGCGACCGCGTCAACGCGCTGCTGCGCTCGCCGAAGTATGCGCGCGCCATTCAGGATGCCGTCGTGACGCTTCGAGACGGGCGGTTCGTCGTTCCGGTGAAAACGGAGTTTAGCGCCGACGTGCCGGGCATCGTGCACGACACAAGCTCCAGTGGGGCGACGCTGTTTGTGGAGCCGCTGGCAGTCTTGGATTGGAACAACCGCGTGCGCACGCTGCAAATCGACGAGCAGCGCGAGATCGAACGGATCCTCGCTCAGCTCTCGCGGGAAACAGGCGCGCAAGCCGGACAGATCGAGGCAAATGTCGAGATGCTCGCGCAGCTCGACGTGCTCGTCGCAAAGGCCAGGCTCGCCCAGGCGATGGACGCGCGCGAGCCCGAGCTGTTCGACGATGCCGGCGTGACCGTGCGCAACGGCCGGCACCCGCTGCTGGCCGAGCGCGCCGTTCCGCAATCCTTGAGTTTGGACGCAGCGACCCGGCTCATGGTCATCAGCGGTCCGAACATGGGCGGAAAAACCGTCGCACTCAAAATGGTCGGCCTGTTCGTGTTGATGACCTACGCCGGTATGCAGGTCCCGGCCGCGGACGGAACGCGCATCGGACGCTTCTCGCGCATTTTCGCCGATATCGGCGACGAGCAGTCCATTCTGGCAAATACTTCGACGTTTTCGGCGCACCTGGCGCGCATGCGCGACATATTTGGGCTGGCGGGACCGCAGTCGCTGGTGCTCGTGGACGAGATCGGCGGCGGAACCGAGCCCGCCAGCGGAGCTGCACTGGCGATCGCGATGCTCGAGCGGCTGCTGACCGTCGGTGCGTGCGCGCTCGTCACGACTCACAGCACGGAACTCAAACTCTTCGCGCATGAAACGCAAGGCGTCATCAATGCCAGCGTGCGCTTCGACCCGCAGACCTTCGCGCCGACGTTTCATCTCGACGTCGGCACGCCGGGGCAATCGCTGGCTTTTCCCTTGGCGCGATCGCTGGGGCTCGATGCCGACATGATCGCGCGGGCCGAAGAATTGCTCACCTCGCGCGACCGGGATTACGAACGCGCGCTGACCGAGCTGGCCGGCCTGAACGCACACCTTCAACAAGAACGCGACGCGCTGGCGCGGGAGCGGGCGCACGTTGAAACGCTGCAAGCCAACGTGCGAGCGCGCGCGGAGGCGTTGGAGCGCGAGCGCCGGTCTTTTGCGCAAGACGCCGAGCGACGGTTGCAGGCGACGCTGCGCGACTTCGCATCGAGTTTGGCGGTATCGCGTGCCGGCGGGCACGCGCAGCCGAAAGTAACGCGCGGACAGGCCGAGCTCTTGCAGCGCACGCTCGATGAGATGCATCGCGACCTCGGCATGACTGCGCCCGGGACCGCGGGTACGTCGGAAGGTTCGGCGGTCGCGCGCAAGATCGTGGAAGGCGAACCCGTGCGCGTTCTGTCGCTCGCGCAAGATGGCGTGGTCGTCGCCGACAATGGCGACAGCGTTCTCGTCGCGATCGGTCCGATGAAGACGGTCGTGCCGCGAAGCGATCTCCGCCCGATTGCGGCTGCTCCCGGGCGCAGCCGGTCGCAGGCGGCGCAGACGAAGCTCGAAGCCGTTACAAACTCCGCACCCGAGCTCGACGTGCGCGGAAAGCGCTTTGCGGAGGCCGAGCCGCTGGTCGATCGCTGGATAGACGAAGCGGTACTCGCGGGAATCAGTCCGCTGCGGCTCATTCACGGCAAAGGCACCGGCATGCTCGGCCGCGGCCTGCAAGAGTTTCTGCGAGCGCATCCGCAGGTCAAGGACGTTCGTTACGGCGACGAAAACGAGGGAGGCGGCGGCGTAACAATTTTTGAATTGCGCTGAAGATGCACGATCGCCTAGAACTTTTACTCGACGGCTTCGATCACGTCGAAACGCGGCGGGAGTTTGAGGAGCGCCTCGCAGAGGGCAAGCCGCTTACCGTCAAGCTCGGGTTGGATCCGACGTCGCCGGATCTCCATTTGGGGCATGCCGTCGTCTTGCACAAGCTGCAGCAATTCGTCGAAGCGGAGCATAAAGTCGTGCTCGTCATCGGATCGTTTACGGCTCGCATCGGCGATCCATCGGGGCGCAACGAGTTGCGTCCGCCGCTGAGCACGGCCGAGATCACTTCGAACATGCGAACCTATGCCGAGCAAGCCGGCAAGGTGCTCGACATGGACCGGGTACGTCTCGAATACAACTCGACGTGGCTCGACCGGCTGACCTCGGCGGATCTCTTGCGGCTCCTTTCACAAGTGACGGTCGCGCAGATGATCGAGCGGGAAGATTTCCGCGCGCGCTACGCTGCCGGTACCCCCATAGCGCTGCACGAGTTCTTGTATCCGATCGCGCAAGCATACGACAGCATCGCGTTGCATGCCGACGTGGAACTCGGCGGCAACGATCAGCTCTTCAACCTGTTGATGGGACGGCAGTATCAGCGCGACGCCGGCCAGCGTCAGCAGGTGTGCATGACCGTTCCGTTGCTCGAAGGTCTCGACGGCGAGAAGAAGATGTCCAAGTCCGCCGGCAATTACGTCGGGCTGACGGAAGCGCCCGAGCAGCAGTTCGGAAAGTTGATGCGCATGCCGGACGAGCTCATCGCCCGCTACGCGCGGCTCGCCGCTTTTCGCTCGCGCGAGGAGTGCGAGCGCTTGGCCCGGGCGCTGAGCGACGGCAAGGCCCATCCAATGGAAGAGAAAAAACGCGTGGCGCAAGAGATCGTCGCCCGCTATCATGGCGCCGCCGCAGCTCAGCGCGCGCGGGAATACTTCGAACGGACGGTGCAGCAGCGCGAGTTGCCGACCGAGAACGTGCCCGAAATCAGGCAGGGCGATGCGCGTCGCGTGATCGACGTCATGGTGGCTGCAGGCTTGGCCGAAAGCAAAAGGGCCGCCGAGCGGCTCGTTGCGGGTAAAGGTGTGCGCGTCGACGGAATACTGGTCGAAGATCCAAAAGCGCTCTGGCCGGCAAGCGCGCCCGCGACCCTCTCGGTCGGCGCGCGAAAATTCGTGAAAGTATTACCGAATGACTGATGTGAAACGGTTTGTCTGCAAGCGCTGCAAGCGCGAATACCCGTACCCGAAGCCGGGCGATGGGCCGATCAAGTGCGAGTGCGGCTGGTGGTACGAAAACGTGCGGGGGAGAATCCGCGAAGCGTTCTGGGAGCGGATCGATCCTTACCGCGAGCCGCCGGCTACGCTTTTTTCAAAAGGGTAACGAGTCCGGCGAGTTCCGCGGAGCTGAAAAGATAGACGCTCTTGCAGAATTCGCACGTCGCTTCGGTTTCGGGGTTTTCACGCGCCATCTTCCGCAGCTCGTCCGCGCCCAAACCGGCCAGCGCCGTTTCAACTTTTTCGCGCGTGCAGCGGCAGGCAAAGCCCACGTCGAGCGTACGCACCGAGCGCAACGCTGCGCTTCCGGCGAAAGCTTCCAGTAATGCGCGCGCGTCTGCGCCGTCTGCAATCAGTGTGGTAACCGGCGGTAGTTCGCGCGCGCGCCGTTCGAGCGCCGCGACCGCGCGCTCGTCAGCATCCGGCAATACTTGAGCGATGACCCCGCCGGCCGCGACAACACCGTTCGGGCCGGCGAGAACGCCGAGGGCGACGACGCTTGGAATCTGTTCTGATTTCAAAAGATAGGCCGCGAGATCTTCGGCGATCTCACCACTGTGCAGCGGCACGACGCCCGAGTAGGGTTGTCCCTCCTCGTATGCCTTGGTGACGTGAAGCGTGCCGGCGCCGACGGCTCCGGCGACGTCGAATTTTCCGGCCGCGTTCAAGGGAAGATCTGCGTGCGGCACTTTTGCGTAGGCGCGCGCGCCCACGCGCCCGCCGCCGGTCAGCCGTGCTTCGGCGGCGACGCGCTGCAACGGGCCGTCGCCCGCTACCTGAAGCGAGATACGCAGCGTGTCTTTTAGGCCCGCGCCCATGAGCGCGGCGCCGGTAATCAAACGGCCGGCGGTGGCCGTCGCGGTGGGGCTCAAACCGTGGCGCCGCTGCGTTTCGCGCACGAGATCGGTCGTGATCGCGGCGGTTACCGCAAAGCCGTCTTCGGTCGCTGACGCGCTGACGATCGCATCGCGCATAATCCGGTTCGCGGCAATGCCCCGAGGTTCGCCTTCTTTCCTTCCCGAAAGCGGCCGCATGCGAGTCCTCGTTATCCACGGGCCGAATCTGAATTTGCTCGGCGAACGCAAACCCGACGTCTATGGTACGCAGACGCTCGCGGAGGTCGATGCGCGCATCGCGCAAGTCGCAAGCGAGTTAAAACTCGACCTGCGCAGCGTGCAGCACAACTCGGAAGGCGCCATCGTCGACGAGCTGCACGCGGCTCGCGGCGCTTACGATGCGGTTATCATCAATCCCGGCGCGTACACGCATTACGCGTATGCGATCGCCGACGCCATCGAAGCGATCGGCATTCCAGTGATTGAAGTTCACCTTTCGAACATCTTTGCGCGCGAATCTTTTCGCCGCGTCAGCGTGGTTTCGGCGGTGTGCGCCGGAACGATCAGCGGTTTCGGCGCCGATTCCTATCTGCTGGCGCTGCGCGCCGCGGCCCGATAAAATATGAGTTTTTCGTTGAATGCCGGGGAGGAAGCGGCAGAGTACCTGCGTATAAGACCCAGGCGGCCGGGCCCATATTCGTACTAGTGCCGCCTAAGGAGATTTTCAGTTGACGAAAGCCGAAATCGTAGATTCCGTTGCCAGCGAATCCGAACTCTCGAAACGCCAAGCGACGGAAATTGTCGACTTGATTCTCGACGAGATCATGTCGGCGCTGAAAAAGGGTGATGAAGTCGCTCTCACGCCGTTCGGACGATTCAAAGTTCGCGCCCGCAAGGCGCGCGAAGGGCGCAACCCCAAGACGGGCGCCAAGATTAAGATCCCCGCGCGCAAAGTACCCGCCTTCGTCGCCGGTAAGGCACTGAAGGAAGCGGTGGGCGGTGTCCGCGGTGGCTCCAAGAAGACCACCAAGAAGCGTAGGCGCTAAGCATCTTCCCGCTGGGTTCCGCGGAATTCGCGGGCGGGCACTCTTCGCGCGGCCGCGAAGGTGCTCGTCCGTTTGCTTTTCCGGCCATCGGGCTGTAGCGAAGCTTGGTTATCGCGCCTGACTGGGGGTCAGGAGATCAGGAGTTCGAATCTCCTCAGCCCGAAATTCCAGAGCCTCGTAGGCGGGCGAGGTAAAAAAGTTGCGTCTACTTCGATCCCCGGTCGCGGTTGTCGCGCTTGCATTCGCTTCAGCCGCTTCCCCGGCGTATCCAGCAGATACGTCCGTCAGGTCATACGGGCCTTGCAGCCACCCGGCGCTCGTTAAGTCACTGGCGGCGATGCGCTTTCCGAAAAATGCCTACCAGGGTGGCAGCAAGCGCTCTTACGCGATTGTCTCGATATCCGTGAATGAGCGTGGCAGCCCGGTAAGCGTGCGAATTGTCGAATCAATGGGCAACCCCGTTCTTGACGGCGTGACGCGTGACGCGGTGCTAAACTCGACCTTTACCCCGGCGGCTTCCGATTGCGCGACAGTGCCGGGCACGCTGACAATGAGCCTTCGGGGAGGCAGCGCTGCCATCGCCGATCCTTGCAACCATCCCGTGCTCAGAGTCCTGCGGGCAATACCCGCGTTCCCAATGATTCCGCTTCCCCATGCGAACGTCGATGTTCCGGTTGCGGTGACGGTAAATACGAGCGGAAGCGCCATTGCCACGCGCGTGGTGCGCTCCAGCGCATGGAAACAAGTCGACGGGCTGGAGCGCGGAATGGCCGCCGATTCCGCATACTTACCGGCGGTGCGAGACTGCCGGCCGGTCACGGCGACGCAAGTGTTTATTTTCACTTTCGATCGATAAGCCGGCGCCTCACGGTGCCATACAGATGGCACAAAGAGCGATTAAAGTGTTACCAGGATGGTACTAACTCATCGAATCCGCCTTCAACCAACGCGCGGACAAGAACAGTATTTTTGCCGCGCCTGCGGTGTGGCGCGATTTGCGTATAACTGGGCGTTAGTGGAATGGGAAAGCGCGTTTGCAACCGGCGAACCTCGATCCGAAATTGCGTTGCGTCGGAGATTGAACTCGATCAAGGATGTGGAGTACCCTTGGATGCGAGAGGTTACGAAAAATGCTCCCCAGCAAGCGATTAAGAACCTAGGTCGAGCGTATTCCAATTACTTTGCCGATATTCGTATGGCTCAGGACGGCAAACTCCCCTGGCGAAGTGTCCGCAAACCTAAGCTAAAGCGAAAAGGCCTGCGCGATTCCTTTCGCGCGGACAGTGGTCCGGAACGAAGTCGCCCAAATGGTGTTCCAACGGAGGGCCGCCGGATCAGGCTTCCGCGCGTAGGGTGGATTCGGATGCGCGAGGCCGTCCGATTCGACGGACGGATCCTATCCATAACGGTTTCCCGGCAAGCCGATCGTTGGTACGCCGCTGTAGCGGTCGAAGTGGCCCACATTGTTCCGTGCCGTACGGATACCGCGATCGCCGGTTGCGACCTAGGTATTACGACCTTTGCTACCGTGGCGGATGGCCAAAATTGCACCAAGATACTTGCGCCCAAGCCGCTTCGTCGGCTAATAGGTAGGCTTCGCCGCCTCAATAGGTCGCTTTCAAGGAAAGTCAAGGGCTCATGCAATCGTCGCAAGGCGAAAACCAAGCTTGCTCGATTGCACGCCCGCATTGGTGATATTCGCACCGACGCCTTGCATCAATTGACAACGCGGCTCGTGCGGAGTTTTCGCGTCGTTGGTATAGAGGATATCAATGTCGCGGGCTTGCTCAGAAATCGCCATCTCTCCTTAGCGATTAGCGACTTGGGGTGGGGAGAATTTAGGCGCCAGTTACTCTACAAGGCCAAGATGCAGGGAGGAGCAGTCGTCGTGGCCGATCGTTGGTTTCCGTCCTCGAGAATTTGTTCGTCGTGCTCGAGCAGATACAAGGATCTTCGGTTTGGTGTCCGCCGGTGGACCTGCGCAGCATGCAAGAGCGAGCATGATCGGGATGAGAATGCCGCACAAAATCTCTTTCACGCCGCGAGTTCCGCGGTGTCAGCCTGTGGAGCGAATGGCTCTGGCTCGACTGTCAAGGCCGGGTGAAACCGATCGCACGGAAGCAGGAAGGTTTGCGGGAGCAAATCGGAACGGTCAGGAGATCGCCGGTTTACCGGCCGCGTTCGGCTGCATGTTAACCCGTCCGCTCGATTGAACCAGCACAGCGATGCAGCCTCTCTTTAGCCAGGCGGCGATTCAAGCGACGCTCTTTGCCGACGGCGGGTCGCGCGGAAATCCGGGCCCGGCTGCTTCCGGTGCCGTGCTCGTCGCGCCCGACGGCCGTATTTTGCACGAAGTCGGGCATTTTCTGGGCGTTGCGACGAATAATGTCGCGGAGTGGACGGCGCTGCGGCTCGGATTGGAGGCGGCGCTGGAACACGGTGTCGCGAGCCTGGCAGTGCGCATGGACAGCGAGCTGGTCGTAAAGCAGATCTCAGGGGAGTACCGCGTGAAGCACCCTGACTTGCAGCCCTTGCACCAACGCGTGAAGAGCCTGCTGCGAAAATTTACGCATGTCGACATTCAGCACGTCCGCCGTAAAGAAAACGCTCTGGCCGACGCCGTCGTCAATCGCGTTCTCGACCAGGAGGCCTCGCAGCCCGGTCCGTAACCTCGCACCATGCGGCGCCCCTGGCTGCCTACCGCGCTTTTCATTTTCGCAATCGTCTTTCTCGTGGCCGGGACGATTTTCATCAAGTGGCCCGATTTTCAGAATAAACCGGAAGTCTCGAGGGTGCTCCAGGCCCCGACCGTGCTGGAATTGCGGCTCACCATCGCCTATGACAAGCCGCCCATCTACCAAGAACAGTACCTGATCCGCAACAACAACGGCCTCTCGACCGCGCAGTACAAGATCACGGGCTATTCGGGCAAGGTCGTCAGTATAACCATGCCGCCCGCTCGACGGTACGACATGACGTTTTTCTTTGAAGACGTCGTTGCGGACGGCGTATGGCTGCTGACCAACCGCCCGCCGCGCGGCAATACCGACGTCCACTACACGCTCTACGTGCACGAAATCGCCAACCGGCGGCAAGGTTCGCGCACGATCACCTTCACCGATCCACACTGGTGGGCGGTCACCGCCGGCCGGCAGTACGCGATTCATTTGAGCCCCAATAGTCCCACGCCGGATCTGCTGAAGCTGCAGAGCACTGCCTTGGCCGATCCGCGCTTCGAAAAAATCGTGCGCGCGTTCCGTGCGTTCGGACCGCCCTCGTTCCGGCAAAAAATCTTGCAGGCACAGCGACTCGTCCGCAACGCGCATTGATAGCGCTGCGTCTGTGCCTCATCGCCGCGGCGCTCGCGGCGGCCGGATTCGTTGCTTACGAGCTGTTCGAGCAGCCGTCCAACCAGCTCTTCGGGCGGACGCTGACGCACGGCCCCGCCAACGAACGCGTGATCGCGCTAACCTACGACGACGGCCCAAACCCGCCGTACACCGCCCTGATCCTGGACGTGCTGGAACGCGAGCACGTGCATGCGACGTTTTTTGTCGTCGGGAGGGCGGTGCAGGCGTATCCGGAGCTCGTGCGCCGCGAAGTGAAGGACGGCGACGCGATCGGCAATCACAGTTGGGATCACAGTCACCTGATCGTCTATCCTCCCTCCCAGGTCGCGCAGTCGATCCAGCGCACGGACGCGGCTATCTACGCGGCGGCGCGGGTTCACACGCGTTTGCTTCGCCCGCCGTTCGGATCGCGCGACTGGATCGTCATGCGCGCGGCGCAGCGTTTGGGCTACACGGTGGTGATGTGGTCGGCGCCCCTGGCCCGCGACTGGGAGTATCCCTCCGCCGCGCAAATCGCGCAGCGCGTGCTGAGAGCCGCCGGCGACGGTTCGATCATCGTCCTACACGACGGAAATCGCGGGCAGTTGTGCGGGCAAGCGCACCTCAATGCGCACGTCTGCGACCGGCACGCGGATATCGCCGCGACCCGGATAATCGTCGAGGAATTGAAGAAGCGCGGCTACCGCTTCGTAACGATTCCCGAGCTCATTTCAGATCGCAAGCCTATGCGTACACGCGCCCACGGAGCTGAATGAAGCCGCCGGTATGCCGCCCCTGCGGATCGTGATGCGTCCAGTGAACGACCGGAGCTCGCCCCGGATCGTGGACCATTTCACCGCGCACCTCGACGCGATCTCCGGGTTGCACCGCCACCCGCGGCGCGATGTCGACGTTGTCCACTATTTGCACGGGCCCCGCCGCCGTCTGGACCCCGAAAGTCTCGTGCTCGCATCCGGTGCGCGTTCCAAAAAAGTACCGGGGCATGCTGCTGACCCGTCCGTCGAAAGTGACTTCGGCCGGCGTGGTTGCAGCGTAGGCAGAAAATAGGTCCATAGCGCCTCCGTCCGTCCATCACGACGAGCGAGCGTTTCCTCAACAGGCCGGGCACGCAAACTCGTAAAATCGTTCGGATAGATGCGTGTGATTCGAACGGTCCGGCTGCGATTGGTTCCGGTGAGCTCCGAGAATGCCGGTCAACTGTGGGAGATGCTCCAGCAGCCCGATCTGCGCGCATATCAGGACCTTCCCAACCTCGGCCGCAATGCGTTTGCCGAGCTCGTGGGCTCGCGTCCGCGGCAGCTCGTGCCCGGAGGGATGGGCAGGTTCGAATGGATGGTGAAGCGCGCCCGATCGCGCGATGCGCTCGGTTGGGTGTCGTTGCGGATAGCCGACCGGGAAGCAAACGCCGGCGAAATCGGCTACAGCATTCTGCGCGAGCATCGCGGGCGCGGCATTGCTACCGAAGCCGTTCGCGCGCTCCTGGGGGAAGCGTTCGAAGCGGCCGGCCTCGCGTGCGTGCAAGCTTTCTGCGTGCCGGACAACCTGGCTTCGCGCCGTTTGCTCGAGCGCTTGAATTTTCGTTCGGACGGCGTTCTTCCGCATGGCGCCACCGTGAGCGGGCGTCCGGTGAACGTTTTGATTCACCGGCTCGAGCGCAGCAGTTGGGTTCAGTCGGGAAAAACGATGGAGATGCCGGCCTCGGCGTACCCCGCGTAACCGCGCGAGCTGCCCGCGAGGAATGCGATCAGCGGATCGCGCACGACCGCCACGGCGATGCGGCCTTTCAAAGCTGCGATCGGGACGAATTCCACCGCCGCGACGTGATCGTCTTGGGCCCTAGACGTTACGGGATCGCCGGTCGCGTCGACCGCGAATGTGAAATTCGTGAAGTGTGCTGCGCCGTCGTACGATTCGCTGACGTAAGCGAGTCCGCGCACCGTTCCGCGCAGCCCGGTTTCTTCGTAGAGCTCGCGCACGGCGGCTTCGGAGAGCAGCTCGTTTTGGAGTTGGCGCCCGCCCGGCAGATTCCACAAAGGCTGGATATGATTGGGATAGCTCGAGGCGACGAGCAAGATTTCGTCGCCGCGGCGCACGAGCGCGGTTGCCAGATGGATAGAGCTCATCGCGCCGCGCTCTCCAAAATCCCTAGCGTGCGTTCGGCCGTCGTTCGCCAAGACATTTCGCGCGCTCGCCGGTATCCGCGTTCTCGCATTCGCGCGCGCAGTTCGGGGTCGCCCGCGACGCGGCGGAGTGCCTGCTCCAGCGCGTCCGCGTCGCCCGGCGGCACGTACATCGCGGCGTCGCCGGCGGCCTCGGGAATCCCGCCTGCCGACGATGCAATGACGGGCGCTCCATAGCTCATCGCTTCCAAAACCGGCAAACCGAAACCCTCGTAACGGGAAGGATAGACAAAGACCGTACACGCGCGGTACAGCGCGGCAAGCGTCGAGTCGTCGACGTGTCCGAGCGCGTGCACTCGGCATGGCCCATTCTGAAGTGTACGCTGCGATTGCGCCGTCGTGGAACCTGCGACGACCAGCGGCATGGATATTCCGTCGTGCTGCACCTTCGTCAGCGCTTCGATCAGCGTGTCGAGGCCTTTATGCGGATCGTTCGCGCCGACGAAGAATGCGAAACGCCCAAATGCGGCCGTGTCGATTTCGACCGGTTCGCTCGAAAGCGGCTCGCCGATTCCGAGCCGAATGACGCTTACGCGCGCCGCCGGGAGGTGCAGCTCTCGCACCAACTCGGATTTTGAAAAGTCGGAATCGGTAATGATGTGCTCGCATCGTCGCGCTGCCGCCCGGAACGGCGCGCGATCGGCCTCCGTGTATTCGGGACGCACGAACGCCACGGCATCGTGCAGCGTCGCCACCGCCGGTACGTCAAAACTATCCCAACTGGGTCCGTTGAAAGGGAACCACAGCACATCGAAGTTGCAACGGCGGCAGTAGTGCCGCGAACGCACGGCATAGCCAACGCCCTCAACTTCGGCGCGGTAGCGCCTCGCGACGGTCCATGTATGCCACTCGGGAACGATCAGTGTGATCGTGATACGCTGCGAGAACGAGTTGTTCCATTCGCGGAGTACGGCGCGCAAGTAGCGGCCGATTCCCCGATGGTCTCCGGGTAGATTCCACGCATCCAGCCCAACCCTCAGCATCGAGCGATCCGTTTGCGGCACAGGGCGAGGGCGGCCATTCAGCATACTCCAGGTGCGTGCATGTCGCCGTAGATGCTCACAATCTGCTTACCGATCGGCGCGGCATCGCCGTCTATCTGCGAGCCGTCTTGTCGCGCATGCTAAAAGATGACCGCTGCGAGCTGACTTTGCTCGTCCGGCAGCTCCTTCCTACCCTGCGAAAGCGCGCGCTCGCCGATCAGTTAGGTTCCGACGCGTTTTCCGTGTCGGCGCGCATTCCTGTGGACGCCGGCGTCGTGTGGCATCCGTGGAACGGAACGTTTTTTCGCGGAGCCGCGCGCAATGTCGTGACGATGCACGACGCGGTCCCATTTGCGTTTCCGGCCGCAGGTGCGCAAAAACGGCGATCGCAGCAAGAACCCTTCGAAGTGTCCGCTGCGACAGCGGATCGCATCATCGCGGATTCGCACTTTACAAAAGGAGAGATAGAAAAATATTTGCGCGTCGAGCCGCAGCGCATGGTCGTCGTGCCACTGGCGGCCGGCGCGGTCTTCTCCCCCGGAAAACCGCAGGCGCTTCCGGATGAATTGCGCGGGCGGCGCTATATTTTGTACGTCGGAACGCTCGAAGGACGCAAGAACGTGCAAACGCTGATCGCCGCCTGGCGCCGTTCGCTCGCCGCCCGCGGGATTGCGCTGGCGATCGTCAGCGCCGATGAAGTTCCTAGCGACGTCGTTGCGTTGCGCGACGTCACTCCGGATCGATTTCGCGATCTGTATCGGGGCGCGTTGTGTTTCGCCTTCCCAAGTCTCTATGAAGGTTTCGGACTGCCGCCGTTGGAGGCGCTGTCGTGCGGGACTCCGGCGGTCGTCTCGCGCGCCGCATCGCTGCCGGAGGTCTGCGGCGACGCTGCCCATTATGTCGACGAACCCGGCAGCACCGAAGCCTGGGAGCTCGCATTAAATACGATAGCATCGTCGGAAAAGCTCCGGCAAGAACTCTCACGGCTCGGCCCGCTGCAAGCTATGCAATTTTCCTGGGACCGGACGACGCAAGCGACGCTCGACGTCCTAGCGGGCGGCGCATGACGCGGATGCGCGTAGCGGCTCACATCATCGTCGGCTCGCGGGAGGAGCCGTTCTTGGCGGCGATGCTTGAGTCGTTGAGCGGAGCTGCCGACGCCGCGATCGTCAATGACAACTCGATCGGTCCTTCGCGGCACGAAGCGGCGTTGCGCGCGAGCTGGTTCGGGCGCAACGAGCGGCTTTTTATCGATCGCTCGCCGTTCGTCGATTTTTCAACCGCGCGCAATCATTGTTTGAACCTGCACGAACAAATCGGCGCCGGGCCTTGGGTGGCTTTTGTCGACGCCGACGAAGTGCACGGCGAAGAGGTCAAGCATATCGCGCGAAACCTCGAGCGAGTTCCCGGGAGATACGATTTCGTCGACGCTTACACGCGGCATTTTTTTCAGTCTTTCGATCTCTACACGTCGATCGAGCGCCGCATGGCATTTTTTCGGTTCGAGGCGGCTCTGCGCTGGGAAGGAAGCGTGCACGAGCAGCTGCGCGGCCTCACCGGGGCGCGGCTTGCGGTGCCGTATGTCTATGCGCACTACGGTCACGTGCTTCCCGCGCGCAGACATGCCGAAAAAGGGCGCCAATATGCAGGCTTAGGGCAATCCGGGGAGATTGTGTCGGAAGAAAAACTGGACGATGTCGATCCGGCCCACTATTTCAGAGCGACTTGGCCGGCCGTCCTTCGTTTCGGCGGCGAGCATCCTCCGGCGGCTCGAACAGTGTTGGCGGAGTTGAGGCGGGAGTACGCGCAAGAGTTAGCTCGCGCGGCCGAGCTCGCGCGTGCCGCGCAGCCGCCGCTTATCCGCGCACGCAACGTGCTGATCAAACTCAACTACGAGCAGCGCTGGCGTTCGCGCGCGCTCAACCCGTTGGCGCGGCGGCTAGTTTCCTAGGCTACTGGCCACCGCGTCGGCAAATGCGGCGACGTCTTCTTCGCGCGTCGCGTGGTGTGTCATCCAGCGCACCTCGGGCAGATGTTCGTCAAATACGTAAAAAAAGAACCGCTGCTGAATCGTTTCGATCGCTTTGCGATCGAGCGTCGCGAATATCGCATTACATTGCACGGGACGAGTAATGCGCACGCCGGCGATTTTCCTGATGCGGCCTTCGAGGAGCTTGGCCATCGCGTTGGCGTGCGCGGCGTACGTCCGCCACCGGTCGTCTTCGAGCAGCGCCAAAAACTGCGCCGCGATAAACCGCATCTTCGAGGCGAGCTGCATCGCTTGCTTGCGCGCGAACGGAGCCGCGCCGCGATGCAGGCTGCCGTCGAAAAATACGACGGCTTCGCCGCCCAGCAAGCCGTTTTTGGTGCCGCCGAAACTCAAGACGTCGATGCCGAGGTCGCGCGTCGCCTCGCGCAAACCCAAGCCCTGCGCCGCGGCCGCGTTTGAGATGCGGGCGCCGTCCATGTGCACGTACCAGCCTTGGGCATGCGCGTATGCGCAAAGCTCGCGCAATTCCACCGGATCGTACAGTGTGCCGAACTCGGTCGATTGAGAGAGCGAAACGACGCGCGGTTGCACGTGATGCTCTTCGCGGGAAGTGTGCGCGAACGTTTTGAGATTCTCGAGCGAAAGCTTCCCGTTCTCGCATTGTACGGCCAAGAGCTTGCAGCCGGAGAAACGTTCGAAGGCTCCGCATTCGTCGGTTTGCAGATGTGCGGTGGCCGGACAGATCACGGCCTCATAGGGCTGGGTGAGACAACTCAGTGCCACGACGTTGGCGCCCGTGCCGTTGAACGTAAAATAGACGTCGCTCGAAGAACCGAAGATTTCCCGCAAGCGTTCCAGCGCGCGTTCGGTGTAGGGGTCGTGGCCGTAGCCGACCGCATCGCCGTCATTTGCCGCAACGACAGCTTGCAGTATCTCGGCCGCTATCGGCGCGTTGTTGTCGCTGGCGAACGTGCGCACCGGCATCGCCGCGCTAGGTGGGCTGCGCGCGCAGCGCCAGCAACTCGGCGCGAATCAGCTCGCGCAGCATCGAGATGTCGATGCCCGCGCTCGGGCCCTCCGGACCTTCGCGCACGAGCAGCTCGTAAGCAGTTCCTGCGCGATGAGCTACGAGCGCGAGCGCGTCGACTTCTTCGCTCAGATAATGCGTGCGCTCGCGCTTGGGTCCGCAAACGAGCGCTCCGAGCAGCGCGCCGCGGACGGTCATCGGCAGCAAGAGTGCCTCGCTCAACGGGTGTTCGCCGAGCTCGCTTTCGAACGGCTCGTTCCAGCGCCGCAGCCGCACGATCGCCGGATCGTTTACGTCAAGGCGCAGCGGGAGCGCGCCGTCGGCGGGTCTGGCGCGCTCGTACGCACCGCCGGATTCGATGTAGATCGCGGCATAGCGTCCCTCGATGTTGTCGCGAACCGATTCGAAGGTAAGGTCCAGCAGCGATCGCTTGTCGGTGACGACGTCCGCCTCGAGCGCCAAGCGCCGAAGCGCGGCGAGCGATTTTTCGCGCTTTGAAAAGAACAGGACGTTGAGCCTTTTCTCGACCGCCGCGTGAATCGGGCGCGCCGACAACCCAACGGCGAGCGCGATCGCCAGCGGAACGGCTTTGCCGAGCCACCCGTTTTCCGCGTTCGCCCCGAGACCGCGCTCCACGATCTGCGCCGCGATCCATTCGCCCGCGATGAAGAGTCCGACGAGCGCAATCGAAACGAAACCGAAGATCGCCGCGCGGCTGAAGACGATACTGATGTCGACGAGCCGGTGGCGCAGTATCGCGTACGCGATCGCGAGCAGCGGAACGTCCTGAAAGAGCGACATCCAGGGGAACCATGATTGCGGATTGGGATCGATCATGGACGAAATGTTGATGATCAGCCAGCTCGTTTGTGAGAGGATGAGCGCGCCTCCGACCCAGCGCATCTGCGCGCGATGCTCTTCGTCGACGCGCAGCAGCCCTTCGATAGCGGCCACAAGCGTCAGCAGCGAGATGATCGCCCACACGAGGTTCTGAAACCAATTCGGACTTGGCGATCCCGCGATTTCAAATAGCTGCGTGCCGGGATATGCTTGGGAGAGGTAGATCCACAGCTGCACCAGGGCGGCCGTCACGACGATCGGCAGCACCATTCTGCGCAGAACGCTGCGGAAACCCGAGAGAAACGGCGGAAAGTGTGTGACCAAAAGCAGGATCATATACGTATTCACCCAGCTCGCGGCCGCGCCGAGCAGGTTGCCGGCGAACGCAAGCGCCGGCGTCAGCGCCACATCCGAAAACCAATAGAAAGCCATCTGCAGCGCGTAGGCGGCGAGGAACAGGGCGAGCCAGTGCGCGGTTTTACGATCAGCGCCGCGCACGGCGACCAGAACACCGGTCGCGGCAAAAATGATCAGCACGAAGAGCGCGAGCGGCCCCTCTTCCAGGGGCTTGATGCTGGTGTATTCCGCAAAGGCGATCTGCATCTGCGTAACTTTTCCACCGCGCGCGACCGGGAAGGCTATCGTTTCGCCGGTCCGGCGGTACCAGGAGTCAAAAGCCGTGCGCGGCGATACTTTGCTCCAGGGAATGACGTCGCCGCGGCGCAACCCCGCCCGCTCGACAGGCGAGCCCGGATAGATCCTCGTGACGGCTACGTCGCCGTTGTTGAGGGTCTGATAATCAAAGCCGAACATCCCGGCGCGATAGGGATTCGCGATATCGTAGCAGCCCAGTGCTATAGCGGCAACGGCCAGCAAAATAACGGCGATTCTCATGGTTGGTCTATTCGGCTATTCGGCCGCCAAAGCCGCCGCTGCTGCCGCGGCGCGCCGCGACGGGCGCATAAAGATCACGAGCGGCGCGGAAACGAAGAAGATGATTGCCGAAAGCCTGAAGAGATAATCGTAGCTGTTGACGGCGGCTTGCTGCGCAACCAAGCCGGTGAGCGTTCCGACGGAGTAGCCGTGCGCGTTGGTAACACCCGACGCGAGTTCGCTCCAGGCAATTGCGGCTTGGCGCGCGAGCAGCGTTGTGAGAATCGCGATGCCGAAACTGCCGCCGAGCTGGCGGATCAGGGCGGAAACGCCGGTCGCGCCGGCCAGCTCTTCCTTCGGCACCGCGCCGAGCGTTACCGTGGTCAGCGGCACGAACATGAAACCCAGCGCCAGCCCCTGCCAGACTCGCGGCCAGAAAACATCCCAGTAGCCTGCATCTTGCGTCAGCCCGCCCATCCACCACGTCGAGAGCCCAAAGAGCAGCATGCCGAAGATAACCATCGCGCGCGAGTCCACGTAGCGCATGAGCGCGCCCACCATGAGCATGCTGATCGCCGTCGCGATCGCGCCCGGCAGCAGCGCCAAGCCCGTTTGAAACGCGGTGAATCCGAGCACGGTTTGAAAAAACAGCGGCAAGATCAAACTGGTTCCGAACAATCCGAACCCCAACACGACGCCGATGATGTTGCCGATCGTAAACGTTCGAAATCGAAAGACAGCGATATCTACGAGCGGGTACCGATCGCGCAAGGTCTTGTAGATGAACCACGCGAGCGCGACGACTGCAACGGCCGAGAGCGTCCAAATGGTGTTCGACTGAAACCAATCGTCGTGTTGTCCGCGCTCGAGGACGTATTGGAGCGAAGCAAGACCGGCCGTCAGCAATCCCAGCCCGACCCAGTCCACTCCGCCTTTCGGTTTTTCCAAGAAGTGCGGGTTGGGAATAAACATGAGCGTCATCAAGAACGCGACGATACCGATCGGAATGTTGATATAGAAGATCAGTGGCCACGTGTAATTGTCGATGAGGTACCCGCCCAGCGTCGGTCCAACCGCGGGACCCACCATCGCGCCCAATCCGAAGATCGCCATCGCCACGCCGCGTTTTGCCGGCGGATACGTTTCAAACAGAATGGCCTGCGCGGTCGGCTGCAGCGCGCCGCCGCCGAACCCTTGGATGACGCGATAGAATACGAGCTGCCAAATGCTGTGCGCCGTGCCGCAGAGCAGCGATGCGATCGTGAAGATCGCCAGGCAGCCGGCGTAGAAATTCTTGCGGCCGAGGTACGCGGTCAGCCAGCCATTGAGCGGCATGACGACCACACTTGCCAGAATGTAGCCCGTCGCAACCCACGCGACTTCGTCGATGGATGCTCCCAGGTTGCCGGCGATATCGTTCAGGGCGACGTTGACGATCGTGGCGTCGATGATCGCCATGATGAGCCCCAGCATCACCGTGATGGTGATCAGCGCGACGGGCGCGTTGGCGCGGGCCCGGAACGGGTTGGACACTAGGGCGAAGGCCGCCGCATGGCATACACTACCGGCATGAAGTTGCTGCTCGAGATCTTAATCGCGATAATCCTGCATCCGGTTGCATGGATCTTGGTGCTGATCAATCTGGCCGGCCGCAATGACCTGACGACCCTGCAGAAGTTCATCTGGGGAGTTTTTTCGATCGTCTGGGGAATCGGGCCTATTCTTTATATCTTGGTCGGCGGAGGAAGCCTCTGGTGACTAGCTGACCGGCTTGCGCAGGTCGGAGATCATCCGGCACATTTCGACTGCGTAAAATTCGAAAGCCTTATGCCGAAAGTGAACGTCGGGCAAGTTTCTTCCAATCATTTCTTGGAGCAACCGCTCGCACTCGGAATCAAAGGGCATCGGCCGGTCTGAGGCGGCATATGTCTTCGCATACGCTTTCATCTCGTCCCAAAGCGCGAACGTCGGATTCATCATCATAATCTAGGGCTATCTTTCTGCCATCGAAGCAGTCGCAGATAGTACCTACCCGCATAAGGGGCAAAGTCCCCAACTCTTCGATTTTGGCCACAAAAGCGCCGGAAATGGCCTTAGAGCGGTTCGTCTCGCTTCTCGTCTGCTAGCTCCGCAAGGCCGGTTTCGGTCGTGCCGAGAGCTCTATCGACCTGCGGTTGAAACTCGTCGTTATACCGGTAGCTGCCGCCGCGCCACTTTGTTATCAATCCGACGAGCAACAACGGTATCCCCAACACCGCAAGAAAAAAAAGTAAGCCCATAGGCTCACGATAGCAGGTCGGCCATTTTATAGGCAATTCGCAGCTCTTATGGTACCTGCCGCAAGTGAGGCAAACGCCGCGCACCATTAGCCGCACCGCACATCAAGTAAGGGGGCAACGCCCGGTTCCCAGAAGCAATTAGGCGTGCCGAATTTCTTAGTCAGGCGAGGCTTACTCGCTTTGGGCTTGCTCCTGGCTCTCGCAGCCGCGCCCGGTTTGGCCGGCACGGACGAGGTTACGGCCGGAGTTAATCCCGCCACGGTCGGCATGCAGCCGTTGGGGGGCGGCATCCCCGTCGCAACACCGGCGCCCGGCGAGTCGCGGCTCGTACGGCGCGCAGACGGTACGTTCGGCGCGATTGCAGTGAACCGCGGAAGGACGCGCACTTTCCATCTTGTCGAGCGCGACGCGCCGTGGACGCTGCAACCCGGCCTCACCGTCATGGCAAAAACCTACAACGGCGTCGTTCCCGGTCCGACGCTGGTCGTTCGTCAAGGTGATCGCGTGATAATCGATTACCGCAACGAGCAAAGCACGCCGGACACCGTGCATTTGCATGGCATCCACGAGATCCCGGTAAACATGGACGGCGTCGCCGGCATTTCGCAGCCGCTGGTCATGCCCGGGCAGTCGTACCGCTACGTTTTTCCGGCCGATACTCCCGGCACGTTCATCTACCACTCGCACGACAACGAAGAGATGGTCAACAGCGGTTTGTACGGCGCGATCGTCGTGCTGCCGGCGCATCCCTCGGCGGCCGAACGATCCGATCGTGACTACGTGGAAGTACTCTCGTCCTGGGCGATCCAAAGCCTGAGCGAAAATCATTTTACGATCAACGGAAAAGAGTATCCGTACACGGCGCCGATCGAAGTGCGCAAAGGGCAGCGCGTGCGGATTCGCTGGATCAACATATCGGGCGAAAACATGCACACGATGCATACCCACGGCCACTATCAACGGATCGTGGCGCGCGACGCGCAACCCGTCACATATCGGGATATCGAAGACACCGTCCTGCTCGGACCCGGACAGCGCGTCGATGTGATCGTCGACGCCAACCAAATTCCCGGCACGTGGATCGTTCACTGTCACGTGATCGATCATACAGAAGACGCGACGGGCATGCCCGACGGCTTGGTGACGGCCATTCATTATGAAGGGACGCCCTACACCGGCGCGGCGATGAACAAAGCGATGCGCGCGATGCTGCCGAGCTTCGGAAGCGCGTCCTTGGGCGCTTTGCCGTTCGGCTGGACGGTCTTCCTTGGGGCAATTGCCGGCCTGACGATCTTCCTGGGGCTGCCGGTCGCGCGCATGCGCAATGTTTCGCCTGCGACCATCGCCGCGCTGAATGCGATCGCGATCGGTATCCTGGTTTATCTCGTCGTGGAGATTGCGGGAAGCGCGACGACGCCGCTCATTGCGGCTGCGCGGGTTTGGCACAGCGGCGGCGCGCCGTGGAGTATAGTCACGCTCGCAAGCGCGTATGTGGGTGGCTTATTCGTCGGACTCGTTGGGCTTGGGATCCTCGCTCATCGCTTGAGCAGCCGCGCGGCTTCGAGCGTGCAGCAACCGCTGGTGCTTGCCGCAGTCATCGCGGTTGGCATCGGCGCGCACAATTTTGCGGAAGGCTTGGCGATCGGCGCTTCGGCGGCTAGCGGCGCGACGGCGATCGCGGTCGGCCTGATCGTCGGTTTCGCGCTGCACAACGCCACCGAGGGATTCGGAATCGCGGCGCCGCTGTCAGGGCGCGTCATCCCATCGTGGGCGCAGCTCGGCTTAGCGGGACTCGTCGCCGGCGGCCCGACGTTTCTTGGAACGATCGTCGGCTATTCGTTTCAGTCCCCGGTGCTCTCCGTGCTGTTTTTGGCAACGGCGATCGGCGCGCTGGTTTTCGTGATCGGTGAAATCTGGGCGGTCTTGCGCAGAAACGTCGGCATCACGCCGCTGGTCACCTCGATGCTCGCCTGCGGTTTTCTGATCGCCTTAACAACTGAGATCGTCGTGGATCTCAACGGCGGCTAACGCGTGAGCGCGCCGGTCAAGCCACAGTTCCCCGACGAGCAAAGCGGTGACGGAGCTTTTCAGCGCCAGGGCGACGCGTTTCGGGAACCGATTCTTCCCGAAGCGGGCCGTTATCATTTGTACATTTCATGGGCGTGCCCGTGGGCTTCGCGGACGGCGATCGCGCGCAAACTCAAAGGACTCGAAGACGCGATCGGGATGAGTGCCGTCGACCCCGTACGCGACGACCGTGGCTGGGCATTCCGGGACGGGCCGGGTTATTCGCGCGACCCGGTCAACGGTTTCGAATTTTTGAGCGAGGCCTATACAGCCACCGATCCGGACTATCGCGGCCGCGTGACCGTTCCGGTGCTATGGGATAAACAGGCCAAGCGCATCGTCAACAACTCCGACGACGACATCATGCGGGCGTTCGAGACCGGCTTCGAACCGCTGGCGAAAAATCACATCGACCTCTACCCGGCGCCGCACCGCGCCGAGATCGACGCGCTAAACGAACTGATTTATGAAACCGTGAACAACGGCGTGTACCGCGCGGGATTCGCTACGTCGCAACGCGCCTATGAAAAAGCGGCCTATCGCGTTTTCGAAACACTCGACGAACTGGAAACGCGTCTCGAAAAAAGGCGCTACTTGATCGCGGAGCATCCGGTTGAAACCGATTGGAGATTGTTCGTGACGTTGATTCGATTTGACGCCGTTTACTATGGTCATTTCAAATGCAACCTGCGCCGCATCGTCGACTACCCCAATCTTTGGGGTTATCTGCGTGACCTCTATCAACAAGACGGCATCGCCGAAACCGTGAACTTCGATCACATCAAGCGTCACTATTATATGACGCACGAAGAGATAAACCCGACCCGGATCGTGCCGATTGGGCCGCTGCTGGACCTGGGTGCGCCGCACGGGCGTGAGCGGCTTGCATGAGCCGCTCTCTTGGGCTGCTCTGCTATAATAGCTGTCCACGATGACCATGCTCCTCGAGCCGATATCGATGGGGCGGACTTCCAAAAAAGCCCGTTCGGTCTTTGACTGCGAGCCGCGTTTCCGCCAGGTTAAAGCCGTGCGCGTCACGGTCCATATTCCGTCGCTACGTCATCCGCCGCTCAGCCGTTCTTTCGCGGGGCGAAGCGCGCGCCGCACGACGACGTCTTGGAGCCGGCAGTAGCGGCTACAGCGCAGGAAACGTGACGTTTTGCAGCAGGAGCGTGCTCGAGAAGGCAGGCTCCTTTGAATGTTGCGCGGGCTGCCAGACGGCGTCGATCTCCGATATCCACCAAATTGCTTGCGGCCCGTACGGCTTGAACGAGTAATCGATTGAGGCGCTCCAGCCGCCCGGGTTTTCCGAGTACGTGAGCTTGCGAACCTGAAAGCTGCTCTCGTCGATCCAAAGCGCGCGCAGCGGGTAGTGTTCGGGCGCGCTCAGCGGGCGCAGAATCACGTGATAAACCGGCGCCTCGTCGATCCGCTCTTCGCCGGCGAGCGTCACATCGTAGTGAATGGCGCGCACGCTGGCGATAACCGGCAGCGGCGACGCTACGAACGGATCGGGTTGCGTGCTCGCCGGGTAGACCGACGAAATATTAAAGCCCAGCGGAGAGTACGCGGGCCCTAGGCAGTTCAGGCCGCGGCTCGTCTTGGGTTGCGTGGAACCTTGATCGATCTCGACCGTCGCGCACCAATGGTCGAAGGTGCGCAACACGACGTGCTCGCTGCCGCGCGTGATGTTTCCAATAACGTCGCGATGGGTTATCAGCGTGTCGAAAGCGACATAGGCGGGCAGCGTCCGAGCTTCCCACGCATCTTCTGCGGATGAGAACAGTTGCAGCGGCGTGAGTGCTGCGGCCAGGATCGCCGCGTGAATCATCGCGTGGGCCTAGTAGGTGTAGCGGCGGCTAATCTCCTGCGCGCGCTGATACGCTTGTGAGGCTCGCGAACGGAACATCGCTTCGCCCGATGCTTCCGCCGGCACCCGCAGCACCATGTGCGTTCCTTGCGAGCTGGCCTCAATCGTCAGCGGCACGCGCGTGCCGAGCAGAATGGCGCGCCGGAATTCGTTCTTGTCGATCCCGATCGCGGGTGGTCCTTGCGCGTACACATGAATAGTGGGCCCCGCAATATCGCGTTCCACCGAAACGGCCAACGACCAATGCCCGCGCTCCATCTCGGCGGCCAACAGTTCGCCTAGCACGATCTCCAAAGCAAAGAGATCTGCTGCGCCATCTTCCAGCCGGCGCACTTCGTCAATGACGCGTCGCCGGACACTGGCGACAGAATAAGCATCCGCGGAGTCGATCGACCATTGCACCTTAACGTACATACCACACTTCCAGGCTTGTCACGCCGGGCAAGCGTGTGATAAACTGCCTCGTAACATGTCGAGACATCACCAACCCTTTGTGGTTGAAGAGATTTCGTTTTTCGCAGCTTTGCTACCAATCGCTTGGCTGTTCACCCTTATGTTCGGGCACAAGTTGTTCGATCGGCTCCGCCGCGCGCACAAGCCGGCCCGCCTGCTGCTGACCCGCCCCGCGGAGTAACCCGGCCGGGCCCTGGGCGGGCTATGTACGATTACCCTTGTCGTGATTTTGGGCGGATGATATACTATTCGTCTGTGCCCTGGCCGCTAGGCATATAATAGAAGAAAGAGCGAGTCACCACGAGCGGGGTGGTCGGCTTCGTTCTTTTTAGTGTGCCCGGCTCGGCACAAGCCGCTTCCTTCCTTATATAACACCGAAGAGAGAGAAACGAATGGCGAAAGCGACGGCCCCTAAGTCCCCCTCTAAGCCGAGGCGCAGCCGGAGCCTAGAGTCCGAGGGAAGGGCGAAGCGCAGGGCCGGCGAGGTCGACGGCGCGCCGGGCACGGTGCAGCCGAGCACGTTCCCCATGCCGACCGGCGCCTTTACCGTCGAGCAGCCCGAGGATTCGGGTCCCAAGCGCGAGCGCATCAGCTTCGCGAAGATTCCGCACGTCCTGGAAGTGCCCAACCTCATCGAGCTGCAGATGGCGAGCTTCGAATGGTTCAAGACCGAAGGTCTGGCCGAAGCTTTTGCTTCCATCTCGCCGATCAAAGACTTCACGGGCAATCTGGTGCTCGAATTCGGCGAACACAGCTTGGGCGAGCCGAAATACTCCGTTGAAGAGTGCCGCGAACGCGACATGACGTACAGCGCGCCTTTACGCGTGCGCGTGCGCTTGATCACCGCGGAGTCGGGCGAAATCAAGGGCATTCCCGACCAAGAAATTTTCATGGGCGATTTTCCGCTCATGACCTCCAAGGGGACGTTCATGATCAACGGCGCGGAGCGCGTGATCGTGAGCCAGCTGGTGCGTTCGCCGGGCGTGTACTACAACCAGGACAGCGACACCAACGCGCGTCCGACGTACAACGCGACGATCATTCCCAACCGCGGCGCGTGGATCGAATTCGAGACCGACAACGGCACGAAGAACGACGAGACCGAGGGCACGATCGGCGTCCGCATCGACAAGAACCGCAAGATTTACGTCTCGACGTTCGTGCGCGCGCTTTCGCGCCCGGACCTCGGCTTCAATTGGGAAAGCGACGAAGCGATTCTCAAGCTGTTCGATGGCTCGCCGCTGGTGCGCAACTCGATCGAAAAAGACAAAGACGTAAAAACGCGCGAAGACGCGCTCAAAGAGATCTACAAGAAGCTGCGGCCGGGCGAACCCGAGAACGCCGACAATGCCGAAAAGCTTTTGGAATCGCTGTTCTTTGACGACAAGCGGTACGATCTGGCGGGCGTGGGGCGCTACAAGCTCAACGGCAAGTTTCAATATCGCATCGACAATCCGGACCCCGAGACGCGCGGAGAACAGTCGAGCGTGTTCGTGGATGAGTACAAAGACGCCGGCCTGAACATGCCGCCGATTGAAAAACGCAGCCTGACGCGCGAAGACATGATCGCCGTCATCCGGCGGCTGATCAAAGTCGCGACGCGCCAAGTCGGCAAAGACGACATCGATCATCTCGGCAACCGCCGCATCCGTTCGGTCGGCGAGTTGCTGCAGAATCAGTTCCGCGTGGGCTTGCTGCGCTTGGAACGCGTGGTGCGCGAACGCATGACCGTTCAAGACATCGAAACCGTCACGCCGCAGGCGTTGATCAACATCCGCCCCGTGGTAGCGGCGATCAAAGAATTCTTCGGCTCGTCGCAGCTCTCCCAATTCATGGACCAGACGAACTCGCTGGCCGAGCTGACGCACAAGCGCCGCTTGTCGGCGCTCGGCCCGGGCGGCCTTTCGCGCGAGCGCGCCGGTTTTGAAGTGCGCGACGTTCACCACTCGCACTACGGCCGTATCTGCCCGATCGAAACGCCGGAAGGCCCGAACATCGGTTTGATCGGGTCGCTTGCGACCTACGGCCGCGTGAACCGGTTCGGATTCATCGAGACGCCCTACCGCGTGGCGCGCGAGGGCAACGTCACCGACGAGATCGTGTATTTGACGGCCGATCGTGAAGACGAATACATCATCGCGCAGGCCAACACGCCGCTCGACGAAGCCGGCCGCATCACGTCCGAATCGGTCGTTTGCCGGTACGCGGAAGAGTACATCGAGGAGCCCGCTTCGCGCGTGCAGCTCATGGACGTTTCGCCCAAGCAGATCGTGTCGGTCGCGACCGCGCTGATTCCGTTCCTCGAGCACGACGACGCCAACCGCGCGCTGATGGGCGCCAACATGCAGCGCCAAGCGGTGCCGCTGCTGCAGCCGCAAGCTCCGATCGTCGGTACTGGCATGGAATACCGCGCCGCCAAGGATTCGGGCTCGCTCATCGTCGCGGAAGAGCCGGGCGAAGTGCTGGCCGTCGATTCGAAATCGGTCGTCGTGAAGAACGATGACGGAATCGAAAAAGTCTACGATTTGCTGAAGTTCACGCGCAGCAACGCCGGCACGTGCATCAACCAGCGTCCGATCGTGCTGCCCGGCGAGCGCGTAACCACCGGTCAGATTTTGGCCGACGGTCCTTCGTCGGACGAAGGCGAGCTCGCGCTCGGACAAAACGTGCTGGTCGGCTTCATGCCGTGGGAAGGCTATAACTACGAGGACGCCATCCTGATCAGCGAGCGCATGGTCAAAGACGATCGCTTCACGTCGATTCATATCGAAGAGTACGAATGTGAAGCTCGCGATACGAAGCTCGGCCCCGAAGAGATCACGCGCGACATTCCCAACGTCGGCGAAGATTCGCTCAAAGATCTCGACGAGCGCGGCATCGTGCGCATCGGCGCCGAAGTTCGCCCCGAAGATATCCTGGTCGGTAAAGTCACGCCCAAGGGCGAGACCGAACTGACCGCGGAAGAGCGGCTGCTGCGCGCGATCTTCGGCGAGAAATCGCGCGAAGTGCGCGACACGTCGCTGAAAGTTCCGCACGGCGAGAAGGGCAAGATCATCGACGTCAAAGTCTTCTCGCGCGAAAACGGCGACGAGCTCTCGCCGGGCGTCAATCATTTGGTTCGCGTCTACGTTGCGCAGAAACGCAAGATTCTGCAAGGCGATAAGATGGCGGGCCGTCACGGCAACAAAGGCGTTATCGCCAAAGTGCTGCCCGAAGAAGACATGCCCTATCTGGAAGATGGCACGCCCGTCGACATCGTGCTCAATCCGCTGGGTGTTCCTTCACGCATGAATCTCGGACAGATCATGGAGACGCACTTGGGCTGGGCTGCGCGCATGCTCGGCATGTACGTGTCCACTCCGGTCTTCGACGGCGCGCACGCCGAGGACATCACGGAATGGCTGCAAGATGCGGGCTTGCCCGAAGACGGCAAGACCTGGCTGCGCGACGGCCGCACGGGCGACCGGTTCAGCCGTCCCATCACCGTGGGCTACATTTATATGTTGAAGCTCGCGCACTTGGTGGACGACAAGATCCACGCGCGTTCGACCGGTCCCTACTCCATGATCACGCAGCAGCCGCTGGGCGGCAAAGCGCAATTCGGCGGCCAGCGCTTCGGCGAGATGGAAGTCTGGGCGCTCGAAGCTTATGGCGCCGCGTACACGCTGCAAGAGCTGCTGACGGTTAAATCGGACGACGTCGTCGGCCGCGTGAAGACGTACGAGGCGATCGTCAAAGGCGAGAACGTCATGGAACCGGGCGTCCCCGAATCGTTCAAGGTCCTCATTAAAGAGCTGCAGTCGCTGGCGCTCGACGTCAAAGTGCTCACCGAAAATCGCGAAGAAGTCGAGATCAAAATCGCGGATGACGACGTCGGCGAACGCGCGCAAGAGATCGGACTGCTCATGGGCGACGAAGACCCGCGCATGACGCAGACCGCGGCCGCGCAGCGGGAAGCCGAAGCTCAGCGTGCCGTCGCCGTCACCGGCGAAGTCGAGGCCATCGAAGAGGAAGAGGAAGAGGAAGAGATCGACGACTCCAAACCGATCGTCAGCGGGCCGGTCGGCGGCGCGATGGCATCGGCCGAGGCCGACACCCAAGTGCCCGGGGCGCGCGCGATCGATGCCGTCGAAGAACTCGAGCCTGAAGAGGCCCCGGCGGCCGCCGAGGACGAGGAGGAAGAGCAAGGCTACGTCCTCGAGGAGGAAGAGGAACCCACTGCGGAGCCTCCGGCCTTCCCCGTGCCTGAAGGTGAAGAGCCCGAACCGTTCCGGGAGCAGCAGCCCGAAGAAGAGTTTTAGAGCCTGCCCTGAGCAAGGGCGAATGGGGCTAAAGACCCATTCCTTAAAAAGGGATTAGAGTAGGCTGAGGGAATCCGCCACGTAGGCAGGCCTCGGCCTACCTATTTTAGCGGCGCTATTTTGCATATCTGAAAGGGAAGCTCATGAGCTCTTTTCATGGCAAGCAAAGTGCGCGGACGATTTTACATTTGTTCGCAGCACTTTTTATCACGAGCCTGTTGCTCGTACAAACCTGCGCGCCGGCGTTGGCGGGAACCACGGGGATCCTAAGCGGAACCGCTACGGATTCCGCAACGCAGGCACCACTGGCGGGCGTCCAAATCGTCGCGAAAGCGCCGACGGGCAGCTACACGGCAACAACCGATGGTAAAGGCTTTTATTCCATAGCGGGCGTTGCGCCCGACACATACTCGGTATCGTTCACCTTAACGGGATACGAGCCGGTCTCTATTCCCGGTCAAAACGTTTTCTCCGATTTATCGACGAACGTCAGCACGACGCTGGTGAAATCGCTGCGCACGATCGCGCACGTGACCTCACGCAGTGCAGGCGGGGCTTTTCAGCCGAATCAAACGGTGAACACGTACAGCGTCACCCAGCATCAAGTCCAAACGATCATGGGTACGTCGCTGAACCTCGCGGAATCTTCGCTCATCACGTCGCTGCCGGGCGGCTCGTTCGATACGGGCGGCTATCCGGTTATCCGGGGCGGCCGCGAGAACGAAGAGAACTTCGAATTCGAAGGCATTCCGTACACCGACGCATTCACCAACCAGTTCACCAACTCGCTGAGCGTTCCGGGCTTGGGCCTGCAGAGCGCGCAGTTGACGCCGGGTCTGGGCAACGCGTCGCAAGATAACTACGGAACCGGTACCTTCAATCTGATTGCCAAGCGTGGAGCATATCCGGGCTTTGCGACGGGACAATTTGCGGTAGGCGCACCTGCATTCCGTCACCAAACAAACCTCGAATGGGGTTTTGCCTCGCCGAACGGGCGCATCTCCGCATATATGGCGTTGTCGGACAACAACCAAAACAGCGCTTACAACACGACTTCGATGAACTGCCTGCTCATAGGCACGTGTTTCTCGCGTCTCTATCAGACCAAACGCGAGTTTCTCGGCAACGCAGTTTACAAGTTTGGCAAGAACAACAACCAAGCCATTCAGTTCTTCACCGATCTTGCCAACAACAGCTTCTTCACGGGTTACGGCGGCTTCAACGGCTTCACTAACCTGTGCTACGCAACGTGCGACATGTTCACGCTCCAGCAAGAGCTGTCGGCCTCCGGGCTGCCGATTCCGGCCCTCAGCGCAGCCTCATGCCCAACGGCGCTGAGCTGCAATGGTTACACGGTCAACCCGACGGCGGGCGTGACATTCGTTCAGAGCCTCGAGAACCTGTATCCGGGCCAGACGTTCGCCGACGAATCATTGGGCCAGACGAACGTGCGGCCGCAAACGAACTACCAGCCGAACTACGCATTCAAACTCGGCTATATCTGGAACATCAACAGTTCGAGCGTGCTTGAGGCCATGGCTTACAGCTTGAACGCGGTCGTCACGTTCGATCTGCCGCTGGCAGGCGGCTACTCGTCGTTCAACTCGGCCCGTCAACAGTTGCAAGGCGGCAAGACGGCCGGTTACAAAATGGACTTCACGCGACAGATGAGCGATAAGAACCTCTTCAAGGCCGGCGCCGAATTCAAGTACCTGCGCCCGGTCTTCGATGCTCCGGCGAACGTCTACGGATTCATCAACACGATGTTTTCGAACGGAGAGCAGTTCGACTTCGCGACACCAGCGCAATGCGCAACGGTGGGAGCCGGCGGATGCGGCTACATCTATAGTGGGCCGTACGTCGGCGGAGCGACTGCACCAACCACTGCGCAGACGATTCCGGACGCGTACGAGAACACGTCGGTCGAACGCCACGATTGGGCGGTCTACCTCGACGACACTTGGTCGCCGAACGACAAACTGAAACTGGAAGGCGGATTGCGCGTCGACGGCGCCAACTACAACTACCCGAACGCGGCCATCGATCCGGCAACCTGCACGTCGCTCTATCTTCCCACTTATCAAACCGATAGCAACGGCAATCTGCTGACATTCCCGAGCACGCAAAAAGCGGGGCTCACGCCGCCGCAAGTGACGTATCGCAACCCGGTTACCGGCGTTGTCACAACCGCTCCGGCGGGGCAGTGCCCGGTCGCGACCTTCCCGCAACTCAACAATCAGTCACGCCGGCCGGTTATTCCCGAGCCGATCGTGGCTGCTACCTACCGCCTGGGAGCCAACGATTCACTTCGCGCTTCGTGGGGCCGGTCGGTTGAGTTCCCGACGTTAGCATTGGTCGACGTCACCGCCAACCCGAACTACTACGGCGGTCCGAGCGGCCAGTTCTTCAACCTGCCGGGCTACGCATTGGGCGCGAACGGATTCGCCGGCGGAGCCGCTTGCGGAGTGCTGAACGATACGACCTGTTCAAACTACGCCGAGCAATTGTACTGGGATAACGCCCGGAACTTTGCCGGCGGCGTTCCGCTGCAGCCCGTGCGTCCGACGGTCTTCGTCAACGCCGACTTCTCGTGGGAACACCAATTCACGCGCGGCTTCATGAACGGCGTCTCGTTCAAGGTAACGCCGTTCTATCGCAAGGCGCAAGACGAAACAGCGCTCGTAGCGACGCCGAAGATCGTCGGCGGCATCGTGTTGCTCAACCCGATTACCGGCGCGATCATCTTCAATCCCTCGGTGGCGAACAACCTCGGCAAGAACCAAGTTACCGGCGTCGAGGCGCAGTTCACGAAGGAGCAGACCTACGGCTTCTCGGGCCAAGTCAGCTTCACGTATCAGAACGAATTCTCGAGCGTCATCCCCGGATCGAGCAGCGAAGACTTCTATCCCTCGATTCCCGCCCAGTCCGTGCTGCTCGGCAACGTCTACCGCGTCGGCTTCCTCTCACCGTTCGTAGCGTCGTTCGACTTCTCGTACCAAACGCACAACGGCTGGCGGATCTCGCCCCAAACCCAATGGAACATCGGGTATCCGATCAGTCCTGGTTTCATCACCTCGGCATTCGTCAACGGGCAACCGGTCAATCTGCCCTTTACAAACGCATGCCCGGGCTGCTCCACAACGGGCACGGGCCAATACGTGGATCCGATGAACCCCGGTTCGGTCTTTAATCCGAACATCGCGGCCAACCGCGGAATTCCGATGCAGGCGGCCAACGGGGGCAAACTCTCGAATCCGAGTTCAACCACCAACCTGACAGTCGAATACAACGCACCCAAGACTTGGAGCGCCGGCGTGGAGGTCTTCAATCTCTTCGGTGCGATCTATGGCGGACCGTCGTTGAACGGCCGCTGGCAGCCGCTCGCCAATGGCATCAGCGGACCGCTGACGGGTCAAAACGCCACGGGATATGCCTTCCCGCAATTTGGCATGATAGGAAACTACGGACCGTTACGCCATGGCACCAATGCGTATATCGATACGCCCAGCGGCATCCGGAGCTTCGTATTCTACTTCCAAGTGAAGATGTAAGGAGCCACCGTGACTCAGTATAAACTCATCGCGGCGGTGGTCGTTGGGGCGCTCCTTGCAGGGTGCTCCGCCAACGGCACCGCCAATCCGCCGACTTCGGTCCCGAGTAATCTGCAGTCAAACGTACTGCAGTTCGCGGTCGGAACGGCAAATATCGGAAATACGGGGACGGTCGGATTGAACACCGTCTCGACGTTCCGTCAGCTCAACGGGCTGACGGCGACGCTCGTCAACACCCCCACGATCACCGGGCCGGCGGCATTCGTCGTTCCGGCCTGTGGAGGGGGTTGTATCGACGCCGGAACCAACCACATCAGCGGCGCGCCGCAAAACGTGAATCCGGCTGTCGCCAACCCGGTTACGGTATTAGGCCAAGCCGGCGGCATCTTCTCATTCGGTCTGGC
>JAAXMC010000113.1:0-515 GCA_013036315.1 Vulcanimicrobiota bacterium | reverse complement strand
AGCCCGTTCCCGCGGCGCCGCCGCAGGGTCCGAGGAAGTCAGGCAACGCGTATGCTTGCGCGCCGGTGCCTTTAATTGGCCCGACCGTAAAGAACGTCCCCTGCGTTATGTTTTGGACGTATACCATCGTCTCTACGACGCGCGCGTCGACCGGAACGGTGACCACTCCGGATCCGCCGCCCGTGCCGTCTTTCACGAACGTCGGCGTTGCCAACGCCGGCAAAGGCGTCAGGTTGGCCAACGTGCTGCTCGCGGTGAACGTAGACGTGCCCGCGTTGCCGGTCGCGACAACATCGGTAAGCGTATACGCGCCGGCAACCGCCGCTGTATTGAAGATCGCAAATCCTTGCGAGTAGCCGGTGAACGCCGCCGGGAACGTTCCGTCTCTAAAGAACGGATACGCGGGCGGGCCGCCGGTGTAGTTGAGCGCAACCTGCCCGGCCAGGAGTGTCGCAAAGAACGGCTCGGTGTAACGCGTGTAAACCGCCGCGCCCGTAGCGCCTTCATTTTCCGGC
>JAAXMC010000112.1 GCA_013036315.1 Vulcanimicrobiota bacterium | reverse complement strand
AAATCTCCCGTCGGATTGCGCACCACGTAAGACGGGCGCTGCGGTAAATTAAGCCTGTCAAATTCATCGGTCGTTTGCTTAATGCGGTTCGACATCGCCGGATCGCGCATAACGCGATCGAGTTCGGCACGGTCCAAGCCGGACAGCCGCGCGGCCTCCTCGAGAGCCGGTTCGCGGCGACCGAGCGGCTTGCCGTCGATCACGTTCGCGTAATTGAGTGCCCGGACCAAACTCATGTCGGTTACGCCCAGCGTGCGCGCGGCTTCCGCGGCGAGGTTGGCGTACTTGGTCGTCGCCTCGGGTGTGTCGACCCAATCGGCGTTCATTTGCACGCCGGTCATCTTTGCCGTCCGCGCATAGTACCAGGCCAGCTGCTCGCGCGAGTACGGCAGCGGGCCAAAATCAAAGAGCTGCGCGATCTTCCACTCCACGCGCAGACGGCTCCCGTACTTCTTTTCGATCTTCTGCAGAGCGAGATCGGCGACATAGCACCACGACGAGAGCACGTCGATGTACGCTGTAAGCTCGATAACCGCCATATTATACCGTTGTTTTCTCAGCAAGCGCAGGAACCTCGCCGGCCAAAAAACGCGGCAACTCTTCCACCGAGAATTGCAAGCCGCTCCAAAACGGCCCGAAGATCGCGTACTTCGCGCTGACTTCGTCAAATCGCATTTCGTAGATGAGCTTTTTGAAAATCAGCGGATCGTCGGCGTACAGATCGACGCCCCACTCGTAGTCGTCAAATCCCACCGAGCCGGAGATAACCTGCGTGACCAATCCGTGGAAGGTGCGGCCGATCTTTCCGTGGTCGAGCATCAGGCGCGCGCGCTCGGCATAGGGCAGCGTGTACCAGTTCTCACCTTCAGCGCGTTTTTTATCCATCGGATAGAAACAGACGTAACGGCGTCGCGGCACTTTCGCCCACAGCCGCTCGGCGTTGCGCGGATTCTTCTCTTGCTCGGCCAGCAACTCATCAAAAGCCGCGCCCCATTCGGGCGAGTGCGGCTTGAGTTCGCGCTCCTGCAGCGCGGCGTGCATCTTGCCGGTCGCATCGTACAGTCCGAGCTCCAGCACGGAAACATAGGAATCGCGCGGCTGCAAATAATCGAGCAGTTCCAAACGATCGACAAGCGTTTGCGCTTGCGCCAATCCGTCAAAGGTCTTCGCATAGTGCGTCAGCATCAGGTCGCCCTTGTGGCCGACCAGCTGCGCTAAGCCGATGTCACCCTCGCCGCTTTTCAGTTCCGCAAACGCATCGCCGGCTTCGTGCGCGATGCGTTCCTGCTCGTCGTCGGGGATCAGCGCCCAGCGCCGCCGGTCGAACCCGAACATCCGGTGAAGAATCCACCAGCCTTCGAGCGACTCGGGGACGTCGGGATGACGCATCAGGTGCGCGCCAGCGCGCGCACGCGCTTGACTTCGGCGGCCACCTCGGCTGCCAGCGTGTCCGGATGTTCGCGATACTTGGCCCAGAGCTGGGGCATGTGCGCGATGTCTTCTAATACGCGGGCGTAGACGGCGTTGACCGGCGTACGTACGTTGTGGTCGCGGCCCGCGCTCGCAACTGCCCCGTTCAGATAGTCGACTTCCGTTTGATCGCGCCCCGCGCGCAAATCGAGCAGCAGCGAGGGCGGCTTCGTGCCGCGCGCGCCGGCGACACGGCTCGAGAGCAGTTTGCGCGAAACGGGGCTGGGCAGCGTGGCGATGCCTTGCATCGCGCGCACCGGATAGCGCGGCAGATCGATGGGCGAAATCTTCATCGCGTGCATGACCGCGCGCACTTCGCGAATGGCGCGAATCTCGAGCGTGAAAATTTCGTCGTAATGCACCAAGCGGTTGGGCAGCACGTTGAGAATCGCGCAGCTCGCGTTGGCGACGATGTTAAGCGCCAGCTTCGACCACTTCAGCGCGCGCCAATCGCTCACAACCTGCACTTTCAGGCCGGTGCTCGCAAATGCGGCGGTTAGCCAGTTGTACGCATTTTTTCCAAGCGGCGCAAA
>JAAXMC010000111.1 GCA_013036315.1 Vulcanimicrobiota bacterium | reverse complement strand
ACGCTCCCCTAACTCAACTTTGGAAACGAAAGATTGCGTCTTTCCAAGCCGCTTGGAGAGTTCTACTTGGGTTAGCCCGGCTCTCCGGCGCTCTTTAATTAACATCTGCCGAAGTCGCCGCTGACGCTCCGTGTAGATTGACTTTTTCAATGGGCCTGTACCATTGTCCCATTATCAAACCCACTTCAGAATATCCCAAAATAGGATAGCAGCGGCACAACGTGCAATCCACGCGGCGATGGGGAGAGCGTGAGAATGAAAAATACGATTGTCCCCTTATCGGTGCTTTGTTTTTTGGCGGCTGTTGCGTTCTTAGTTTGGGCGATCCGCACGATGCCACAGAGTGCACAACAACCCGTCCAGTCAGGATATTCGAAGCCTGGAATTCATCTAACCCCCGCGTGGAGTTATCCACCACTAGGTAAGGCTACCGTTTGCAACCTTGCGCAAGAAGATAACCGCGTGGCGAGGGCAACGAAGCCTAACAAACAATCAGCGATGCAACTTGATAAGGCGGCAAGCGAATATGACGTTTGCGCACACATACCTCGAAACAGTGGTGGTCCAGGCGACGTGGGGCTAGCAAAGTGGAACAGCGTTGATACCCGCGAGGCTGCGGCTGTAATATGGCAAGATATCGACCCTCGCATGGCACTAGCAGATCAACGACGCGTACTTCAAGACGCGAAAAACCTTAAGAGAACTTATCCCGCTATGTGGATGAACGCTCGCGATTTGACCGCAGAAGCACGCGACGGTATTAGACAACTTCAAACGCATTAGGTTTCATTGAAAACCTAGGGTAGTTCTAGCCGCCTTGAACGATTCGTTTGCTCAGGGTACAAGCCGGTCTGGACTTCGTCGGGCGACCGCCCACGCTGTAGAGACGGAAAGATTCTCCTGAGCCGAGGGGGCGACGCCAAGCAGGCCGAACAGGTGTTCGGGGAGACCTTGCATGACCGTTTCTGAGGCTGTGGAGAAGCGCGTTTTGTGCCGATTCGGACTGGCGAAAAAGTACTTATACACACAAGCGCTGTTCAGATCGTGCGAACCGTTGTGCACAGATTAATGCTGACAATACACACATTCCGTGGGCTTATGCTCCGTGCTGCACAAGGCTGTCCACACTTCTCTCGTCATATGCGTACTCCACAGCAGTTCAATGCGAGAGGCGCAGAATTATGTATTGCCATGCAGGTCCGTTTGAAAATTCGAGTTCCGCGACTCATAGACAATGAGTTCGGATTTTTCGCTCTTCAATCAACGCATGGCTGACGACCGATCGGCTCAGACCGCAGATTTCAATGCCCATGATAATGGCCTGCGTCCTGAAGTCGCGGTTCTTGCCCTGGGTGAAATACCTGGTGTCGGACACGCCACTGCAGTTAAACTTTACGACGATAAAAATTTCGCGAGTATCTTTGCGGCAAATCGCGACGAAGTCCAGTGGATAGCCGGGAACGCGCAAATTGCATCGCCGCACGCGTTTACGGAGACATTTATTGCCCACAGGTCGCGCGCCGTCGAAGCGGCGTCGGGTGATCTTGAGCGTTTTGAGGCATCAGGTGTTGAACTTATCCTAGATTCCGACGAAAGGTATCCGAACAGGCTTCGCGATCTGTCCGACCGCCCACGCTGGTTGTTCGTAAAGGGTAACGCTGATGTTTTGAATTCCGAGCGATTGATCACGGTAGTTGGTACGCGTAAACCAACGCAATCAGGATTGGAACTAGCAGCGCGAATAACAGCCACGCTCGTTAAGAGAGGTTTTGTGACAGTTTCGGGCCTTGCCGAAGGAATTGATGGCAAGGTTCATGAGTGTACAATTGAGCATAAAGGGCAGACTGTCGCAGTTCTTGGCGCGGGGATTTTTAATGATTTTCCAGCAACTACCGCCTATTTGCGTGGCCCCATAGTACAGAACGGTGGCGCGATAATAACGGAATACTTTCCTAAAGAACACTACTCAAAGCAACGCTTTGTACAGCGAAACCGGATTCAGGCCGCTCTCTCAAATGTCACAATTCCAGTTGAAGCCGCAACGACTAGCGGCACGTTCCACACAGTGCGCTTTGCGCGTCAATATGGCCGCACAGTGCTCGGCGTCAAATGGAAGGGCGCGGAGGATCAACCTCTGCACCAGTTCCTTCGCGAGAGTGCGGAGCGCGTCGTCGAAGTGTCGCCCGAGGACGATCCATTCTTGGAAGCATTAGGGCAAAATTACGACTACTGGCACTTCTTGCGTGACAGCGAACAGGCTAGGAGGAAGGCTCAAATCGATAGAGCAGTTCGATTTATGCGCTCTGTCATCAAGAGCGAACGACTGTCTGATTTCGAAATTGATTTGATGCTCCGACGAATTCGAGAATAAGAGAGTTCGCGCGAGCGGGAGCGGGTAGGCAAGGTGCCGATCAAGGGTGTACTGTTTGACCTGGACGGGCCTCTCTTAGTAGATGGCACGGTTAAGCCGCGCCCAGATATTCCGGCACTATTGGCTGCGCTTCACGCGCACGGGATTGTCATCGGAGCCGCATCAAGTAGTGCAACAGCCGGCAAGCGAGCCGCTCATTCCGGCCTTCCGATAGATCACGTTCTTAAACAATCGAGATGCGGCAACAAAGGCACAGGTAATTATGTCGCAGCGTTCTGCGGTGATGCCGGATTTGAAACACACGATTGCCTTACCGTTTGGGACGACCAGTTTGGCTTTAGGGAGGGAATTAATGGCCGCACGCTTGCTTTTCACGCGGAGTGGGGCGGGGGAATTTCAAAGTATGGCATTCGCTTGCAACGACCTGAGGAGTTGCTTGAATACATCGAGGTGTTCTTCTTAAAAAACGCACCGTGGTTTGCAGAATTAAACGCCACCGACACGATGGGCAGAGAAGTCATCGCACGCGCACTTATTGACGGCAACGGCGCGGGCTCTGAAAAGATACGCCAAGCAATTTACGAAACGCTAAAAGAACGTAAGAATGTTCACGTTAACGGCGCGCCTATGCCGCTGGTTCTCGTGACGCATATGGTTGCTAGCGCCTATCTAGACGGCTTATTATCGAGCGATCGGGATCAAGTGCTATGGCAGATATACCCCGGCCATGCTGTAAAGTCTGATCCCCCGCCAATTATTCAAGAAACAATTCAACATCTGACGCTGTTCCGAAGCCGAGCGGGAGTTAAGTCTCTTTACGGCCTAAACCGCGTCGTGGACGCCCCACAAAGCCATAAGATTCGCTTGGCAGATGGTGGACAGGCTGTAGAATTCATCAACCAAATGAACAGTCTCGCTCTTGTCAAAGGCACGGATGTTGAAGGTAAGCGAGTGTATGTAATTGACGACTTCACGACAGAGGGCTACAGTCTAGAAGCGGCGCGCCAAATGTTTTACGCCGCTGGTGCTCGTAGCGTTCACCTTTTTGCGTTTGGCAAGTACGGCAGCAGATATCATATAGAAACACCGTCCAAGAACGTATCTATCGATCCTTACAAGTTGTCAAAGTTCAAGGCTGCCGCTTTTGATGAGGTTCAGGGCAGAATGACGCGCAATGAAGAGGCGCTTACCGAGTTCGCAGAATCGCTGAAGAGGCTGAAAGGAACCACGATTAAAGACAAGTTGCTACAATCGTCACCGCCTATCTAAAAGATATCCACTGTTGGGCATCAGCGAAAGACGCGTGACGCAGACAATTATTTCTTGCGCGGAGCCCGATTTGTCTCTGAACGTCCGGTTATTATGCGCGTCGGCTGCCCTTAAGTTGGTACGAACAGCCCCCGCTACCCACGTTAACTCCGCGCGCCTTTATAGGCGCTCCCCTCCGTCTTTTTACTGCGTCACCATTGTCTGCGTCACTATTGTCTGCGTTACGCTGTATTTTCTACATTCATTTTAGAGAGTAGCAGTTTGCGGACCGATGCGGCATGCCACACTCTCGCGCCGTTCTTTGGTGAATATCCGTTTTCGGTCAGCCACGCCGCGATCCGGCGGTAGGATACGCCCTCGCCGTCCTGACCTGAGGTGGCAAAACCGCTCAGGTTGAAACCGTGAGTTCCGGCCCTAAGGG
>JAAXMC010000110.1 GCA_013036315.1 Vulcanimicrobiota bacterium | reverse complement strand
GGGTGCGTACCTCGGCTCCGCTTTTAATTGGTAAATATGAAGAACGCCCTTGCAATCTTAGCGCTCGCGGTCTTGACCGCGGCCGCACCGAAGCCTGCTCTCATTGTCCACCTAAGCGACTTCTCGTTCAAGCCCGCGTCGGCTACGGTCAGCGTCGGTGACACGGTAGAATTCACCAACGACGACGCATTTCCGCACACGGTGACGGCTGCGAACGGCGCTTTCGATTCGGGAAATCTCGACGAACACACGTCGTGGAGCTATACCTTTAAGAAGGCCGGCACGTACGCCCTGATGTGCACGTACCATCCGAACATGAAGGGCATGCTTACCGTTAGGTAGCGGGCCTGGAAGTCCGGCGATGGCACATCATTCCTTTAAAACGACGCTGCGCTGGACGGGCAATTTAGGCAGCGGGACGAGTTCGTACCGCGAGTACTCCCGCGATCACGAGGTGCGCGCACCGCAAAAACTCGCGCCGGTTTTAGGTTCGAGCGCGAAAATCTATCGTGGCGATGAGCGCCGGTACAATCCGGAGGAACTGCTCGTCGCCGCGCTCTCGTCTTGCCACATGCTCGCTTACCTTCATCTATGTTCCGACGCCGGAATCGTCGTCACCGCATACGAGGATGAGGCCGAGGGGACGATGCGCACCAATCCGGATGGCAGCGGCGAATTCGTCGAGGCGGTGCTGCATCCGCAGGTTCGGCTGGCGGACGCGGCACGCGCCGCCGAAGCCGGCGCGCTGCACGAACGCGCACACGAGATGTGCTTCATTGCACGCTCGGTAAACTTTCCGGTACGGTGTGAAGCAAACAGCGTTTAGGTTCGTCTTCCTGATGAGCCTCGTCAGTCTGTTCGCAGACATGACGTACGAAGGCGCACGCAGCGTCACCGGACCCTTCTTCGCATTTCTCGGCGCGAGCGGCGCCGTGGTCGGATTCGTCGCGGGATTCGGCGAGCTGCTGGGTTTCGGTTTGCGTTACGTTTCCGGAATTGCGGCCGATCGCACCGGAAAGTACTGGGGCACGGCGCTGCTCGGCTATGCGATCAACGTGCTGGCCGTGCCGGTGCTCGCGCTTGCGCGAACGTGGCCGGTCGCGGCCGCGCTCGTGGTCGGCGAACGGGTCGGACGCGGCGTGCGCAAACCCGCCTCGAGCGCGCTTATATCGTACGCAGGCTCCGAGCTAGGGCACGGCTGGGTCTTTGGTTTTCGCGAAGCGATGGACCAAACCGGCGCTACGATCGGGCCGGTTATCGTTGCGCTGATCCTCTTCTACTATCATGGTGAGTTCGCGCGAGCGTTCGGCGCGCTGTTTATTCCGGCCGTGCTCGCATTGGTCGTGCTGCTGATCGCGTGGCGGCAATTCCCCGTGCCGCGTCACCTGGAAACAAAGCCGATCGCGGTCGGCGGAGGTCAGCAGGGAGTTTTTTGGCTGTACGCGATCGCGGGTGCCTGTTTGGGAGCGGGCTTTGCGGATTTCGCCCTGATTTCATTTCACTTCAGCAAGACGCACCTGTTCGCACTCGGGCTGATTCCACTCTTATACGCGGCTGCAATGTTGATGGGCGCGATCGGCTCGCCGTTGCTGGGAAAAGCTTACGATCGTTACGGCAACGCGGTGCTCGTTGCGGCTTTTGCAGCGAGTGCGGTGTTCGCGCCGCTGGCATTTCTCGGCGCATCGTGGGCGGCGCTTGCCGGCGTATTGCTGTGGGGTTTCGGAATGGCCGCGCAGGACACGCTCTTTCCGGCGGTTATCGTGCAGCTGGCCGCGCCCGAGCGGCGCGCGACGGCACTCGGAACGTTCGATGCAGTGTACGGGCTGGCGTGGTTCTTGGGCAGCACCGTAATGGGATTGCTCTACGACCGCAGTTTCGTGGCGCTGGTTGTTTTCTCGCTGGTATTGCAGGCAGGCGGGTTGCCGCTGCTGGTTCTCGCCGGCCGCAAGTCCCGCCGGTTGCGCGCTACGTCCTAAACGACTGCAGCGCATAGCTGCACGAGTTAAACGAGCTATTCGCGAGCGTTAGATCCGCCGTGTACGTCCTGCCAATCTGCAGCGGGCCGAACGAAGACTGGTAATAGAAGTCGGTGTTATACGGATGCGGGCCTTTCGGATACGCGGTCAGCTGCAAGGCGCCGCCCGACATTTGGCTGCCGGAATCATCGATCAGCGTAATATTGAGCGATTGATAGTTCTGCCCCAAATAATTGCTGTTGCCGTTGGCCACAATTATGATCTGTCCGATGTTTGGATTCACGCTGCTTTGATACGGCACCGGGTTTGCCAGCTGGACGTCGGTACCAGGATTGCACGACGCGCCGAAGATTCCGCCGCCGATGTTGCCGATTCCACCTAAAATGTTGCCTAAGCCGCCGGCGCCGCTGCAGCTCGCCAACGCAAGCGCAAAACCGGAGAGTACGAGAAGACGAAGAGCGCGTATCATGTCGAAGTACCTCACGCCTGAAACGGAGCGCGCATGCAGGTTGTTTCACAGGACACTTTAAGGAATCGCGCATGAAGAATGCCCGCTCTGCTTTGGTTGCTTTTCTTGTGTTGCTGACAACCGCTGCCACGCCGCCGCCCGGGCCTTACGACGCCACGCCGATGACACCGGCGCAACTACTCGAGCGCGCCGACCACGCGTCGGGCACACTCGCGGCGGGAAGCTACACGAGGACGTACACGTCGGATGGCGGCGGGCTGCACACCGACGCCGTCACCAAAATTTCGGGCGACGATCGCGAGACCGTCGAACACACCGGCCCATTCACCACCGCGTCCGGCTCGTTTCACGGCCAGCAGTGGCGGCAGAATGAAAACGGCGTCGTCATCGTGCAGACGGGCTTTCACGACACCGCGGATCCTGACGCGAACGCGCTTTCGCACGCCGATTCGACGGCTTTACAGGTGCTCGGCATTACACGCGATGCGCCGCAGCAATATGTACTGCAGGTCGCGCCCTCCGGCGGCCCGCGCGAGCTGCGTTATTACGATTCGCAAACCTACTTGCTGAATAGAACGGAGATTACCGGCCGCGACGGGCGTACGCGCGTATGGACATTTTCGCGTTACCGGCCCGTCTTCGGCGAGCTGATTCCCTATACGGTCCGGTACACCGACGGACGCGCTGCCAACGATACCGTCACGCAGATCACATCCTTTACCGCATCGCCGGTGCAAATCGCCGGCATTCCCCCCAGCCGCAAGCTGCTCGACGCTTCCCAAGGTAAACCAATCGCAATTCCTGCCCGGTTTGTCTTTGACGGCATCATCGTCCCGGTGAAGATTGGGGGCGGCACCTACAATTTTATGCTGGACAGCGGCTCCGATGGGCTCGGGCTTTCGCCTCGAATCGCAGCCGAGCTGGGCTTCAAACGGTACGGATTAAGCAAAGGTGACATCGTCGGCCAGTTCGACATATCGCAGACGATCGTGCCGGAGCTTTCGATCGGAGACCTGCGCTTGAACAATGTCGCCTTTAACGTCCTGCCGATCGATAAGCCGGAAGACAGCGAGCACATCGTCGGCGTACTTGGATTCGATTTTTGGTCCAGCGCAATCGTCGGCATCGATTTCAAAAACAAAACCGTGACGCTGTATCCGGCCAATACCAGCCCGCCCGACGCCGGCAGCCTCAGCGCTATGCCGATTGCTCTTGACGATGGCGTGCCGCGCGCGCCCGCATCGATTGAAGGCGTGCAGGGATACTTTTTACTCGACACGGGCTCGCCCGCTACGATCCTTTACCGGCATTACTTCACGCAGCTGCGATCGAAGACGCCTATGGAGGGGATGCTTGAGACGATGTGGGTCGGCGGCAACGTCGACATGGCCGGATATATTGTGAACGACTTCGCCATGGGCTCAGCTCAATTCAAACACGCAAGCGTGGCGGTGCCGCCGGAGACTTCACTCGAGGACCCGGATTACGACGGCATCATCGGCCGCAACATCATGGAGTATTACACGATGTACTTCGATTATGAAGGCCACGCCGTCTATCTGAAGCCGAACGTGTGATGCATGCTTGGGTTGGAGCTTTAGTTCTGGCAACGGCGCTGGCGCGCGGCGACCAGGCCTTTGCGGCCGGCGATTTCGCAACCGCGCTGGCCGATTATCGTCAGTCGCTTTCGCAGGACGGCAAGTCGTTCGCCGCATATTTCGGCGCGGGTCAAGCGGCGCTGTACGCGAACGACGTTCGCGCCGCAGCCGAGTATTTAGACGGCGCTCAGATTTTGGCGGACGCCAAGCAAGCCGGGGCCGTCAAGATGCTTTTAGCAGAACTGAAATCGCGCGTGCGCATCCAGCAAACCCAAGTGCTATCGCGAATTATCAGCGTGCCGATGACCGTCGTCGATCCGTTGCCGCTCGTTTCGGTGCAGGTGAACGGACGGCAAGCATATTTCTTACTCGACACGGGCGCCCCGAATCTCATCATCGATCCCGACTTTGCCAAAGAGTTGGGTCTGAAACTGCAAGGCGGATTTACCGGCACGTTTGCGGGCGGCAGACAAGCGACGGTGCGCAGCACAGTTGTGCCCACCTTCCGTATCGGCTCCCTGACGCTGCACAATGTCGCTTCTTCAGCGGTTGCCACGCGGCCGATCCCGTTCTTCGGTGAGAAACGCGTGGACGGCATCATCGGCACGATTTTCCTTTCGCAGTTTTTGACGACGGTGGACTACCCGAACGGCCGGATCATCTTCCGCCCGCGCAGCGCCTCGGCGAGTTTTGAGCAAACCGTGGGAACCGCCGCCACGATCGTGCCGTTTTGGTACGTGCCGGATCATTTCTTGATCGCGCGCGGCAGCGTGAACGCGCTAGCCGATCAATTGTTCTTGGTGGATAGCGGCCTGGCCGGCGGCGGATTTATGCCCACGCAAGAGACGGTCGGCGCGGCCAACATCGGCCTGGATGAGATTCACACGGGAACCGGCGTCGGCGGCGGCGGGCGCGTTGCGATTATTCCCTTTACGCTCGACCGCTTGTGTTTGGGTACGGCGTGCGTGCCCAACGTGCGCGGTCTTTATACGCCCGAAGGTTCTCCCTTAGGGATCTTTCCGTTCAAAGTGGCCGGCATTATCTCGCATGACTTCTTAAAGCATTACGCGTGGACGATCGACTTCGACGCGATGCGCATGGTGCTGCAGAACCCTTAAGCCTCGCTGTAAAAACAGCGCCCGCACGTCTGGATATAACGCGTTTCGCCTTCTATGGCGATCTGCGAACCTTCGGTGATGCGCTTCCCCGATTCGTCGATGCGCACGTTCATCGTGGCCTTCCGTCCGCACGCGCAAATCGTTTTGATCTCTTCGATGCTGTCCGCGAGCGTGAGCAACTGCGCGGCGCCGGGGAAGGGGTTGCCCAGAAAATCGCTGCGCAGACCATAGCAAATGACCGGCACGCCCGCGACATGCGCGATGCGGTGAAGCTGCCAGACCTGTTCGACGGTGAGAAACTGGGCTTCATCCACAAGCAGACACGACAGATCCTTCGCGTCGTTTCCAAGGGCCCGCATGAAATCGGTGGTTTCGTCGTACGTTTCGACGTTGCGCTGCGGGCCAAGACGCGAGGTTACGATGCCTTTTCCAAACCGGCCATCGAGCGCCGAAGTAAAAATGCGCACTTTGCGCCCGTGTTCTTCGTAGTTGTGTGCGACTTGCAGCAGCGCGGTCGACTTGCCCGCATTCATTGCGGAGTAACGAAAATACAGTTTGGCCATGTGATGGAGGCCGCTTTCCCTCCGCCCACGTCCGGGGTCCTTCGCCTCCCGCCGCGAAGGGTTCACGCCGGAGGTGTACCGTGTTCAACCGCGTGTTCTTCCTGCTCGCTGCGACTCTGCTGTTTGCGGCGGCCACCCTTTCAGCTTCGGCTCAAACGGATTCGACAACGCTCTTCATGCAGCGTCTCGCCGGCGGTTATGGCACCCCGGCTGAAGTGACGGCCGGGTCGCTGCCTGCGGGCTGGACCTCGCCCGTGCCGCTACCCGTCGGCGTCCCTCTACTTGGAAGCGTGCGGAACACGCTGCAGCACACCATCACGCTGTATTACAACCCGAGTAACGCGCAGGCCGCGGTCGATGCATACATCGCGCAACTTCGCGCGGCGGGCTTTGCAACGCCGAACTATCAGTACGGCACGCAGGGCGGGTTCGCGGCCACGAATGTGAGCCCCATTCGCTCGGGCTTTTTCTGCCATGGAACGCAGTCCGTTAACGTGTTTCAGCCGCCGTACAGCACCGGCGATCTGCGCATCGCCATTTCAGAATTCACGAATGGATCCGGACCGTGTTCCAGGCCCACCACAGCGGCACTAATGGCATCTGCCAACAGGGATACCACTCCGTTACCGCAGTTTATACCGCCCGCCGGTACGACCATGGTGGGCACGGGAGCCAACTTCGGCATGACGCTCCCCGGCGTTGCATCGCTTTCGTCGACGGCCGCGATTACCGGGAACCTGCCGGCCGACGCGATTCTGCGATCCTTGGTTTCACAGTTGCAGCACGCCGGGTGGCGCACGACCGATTCATCCGCCGGGCGCGATTCCGCAATCGCAGCGTTCCGGTTTGACAAAGCGAGTATCCATTGGCGCGGCTCGCTCGCAGTGTATCGCGGGGTAACCCCGCATACCTACACCGCTCGCGTTGACGCAACCGGCGGCAACGGAACCGCGCCGCCTCAAAACCAGCCCGCCGCCGTACTGCTTCCGCAAATCGCGGCGCATACAATGAAGTCTTCTGATCCGGCGATCTTCAAATTGCTTAAACGGCTGGCGCTGAACAATTACCAGAGGAATGGCAACGATGCTGTCGTTTACATAGGGCAGGCGCCACCAGCTATCGACAAGACATTTCTCCCGGAGGTAAAGCCTATCGGAAGCACCGTTCTGGAAACGGCCCAAAACCAACCCTTGGCGTACTCCATCTATTACGATCTTTCTAATGCCCAGCTCGAATCGTACCTGGCACGCTTGAAATCCGCGGGGTGGACGAGCCGGATGTTTCCACAAGGCGCAATGGGCGGATTCAGCGCCGATACCCTTGCCGGCGTCGCGATGTTCTGTAAATCAGGTGCCGCGATACTGGAGCTCATCGCCGCTTCCCCAAGCGCCGTCACGATCACGGTCGCTCCGCAACTCGGCACGATCGCCCCGAAAACCGCTATGGACGTCTGCGCTGTGCTCCCGAACGTGCCTCAAACGCTCACGGGTTTGGCGCAGCTCTCGCCTTTGCCGCAACTGACCACGCCGGCCGGCGCGACGATGCGTACGGGTACGCCCGGGATTACGGGCGCGCCATCCGCGAGCGGCGCGACTTTCATTACGACGATGACGCTCGCGCAGTTGCTCGATTCATTTACGGCGCAGCTTACAAAAGCGGGGTGGGCCGTAGGGGCGTCGACCGCGGGCGACACGGTTGGCTCGCGGAGCTTTACCATCACCGACGCCCAGGGACAACACTGGCAAGCGGTGATGACCCTGTACCGCTCGGCGAATCACGCCGACCGGTACTACTCGTTCATCGACCTTACCAACGTCGGCAGCGAATCGTCTTCGACGCCATGATGTTTCTGGCGTTGGCCGGCGTGTGCCTCATGGGGTCGGCCCCCGCGCCTCCGATTTTGAATGACCCCTACGCTATTTTTGCCGCCGCTCGAACGCACTGGGAAACCGCCAACTATCCGTCGCAGCTATCGTATACAGTCGGCGTATCGGTAAGCAGGCACGGCGTTGCGTCCGAAGCGCACTACCATTCGTATTACGATTCCCTGGTGAATCGCGTGAACGTGACCGCCGTCAGCGACGAAGAGATCGCGCATCCTTATACACCGCATGGTATTAGCGTTTTCTTCAGCCCCTTCGGGGCGCACATTCCACTGAGCTCGCCGGAAAACACCTTTGACTATTTGGGCGTCCCGCTGTTGGCTCCCAATTACTCGTTCGGAATCAGCACCTACGTCCCGCGCGATCCCGCTGCGAATAGCGCGGAGCTCGTAGCCGAGATCCGCCGTGAATTTTGCGATCCGCCGCCGGTGAAAAGGCAAGCGCCCGATTCGGGCCTGAAGACGATCGCCAGCATCGACGTCGTTCGGCGCTCGTATATCATTACGCTGAACGGCATCACCGCGCTGAATGGTCACAAGGATTACGACTTGACGCTGCGACCGATTCGCGATCCCGGGCGCTACCGCTTGCGGCAGATTTGGATAGACACGGGCTCATTCGCAACCGATAAACTCATCAGCCAGGGCAACTTCACCGAAGGCGGCATGACCGGAGTGCAATGGACCGTTCTCTTTCATCAGGTGAACGGGGTTTCGTATCTTGCCTCGGAACGCACCGAGCAGCCATTTGTTATTTCGCGGCGCGCCTACGACTCCGCAACCATCGCGTTCACGAACATAACGACCAAACGAATTCCCGCCATCATGCAAATGTCCGATTTTGCGGTCAACGAACAGACCGCGGTGCCTCCCTTAACCGAGCCTCACTAAGGAACCAGCTAGGCAAATCTTCATGCAAGCGATACACCCGACCAGATTTGAAAACATCCCCACTTTCCCGCCTAAGCAAAAAGACCGCGATGAAAATCTCGTCCACGCGATCATCGAAACACCGGCGCGCCAGCGCCACAAGTATGCGCTGGCTGAAGGCTTAGCGTGGCCCTATGACTACGGTTTCATTCCGCAAACTCTGGCTGACGACGGCGATCCGCTAGATATTCTGTTTCTAGTCGATGAACCGACGTTTCCGGGATGCTTGGTGAAAGCGCGCGTTATCGGGATAGTTCATCTGAAAAAAAATGGGATCGAAAACGACCGCGTCCTCGCGTGCGCGGCCAGAGTCAAAGGGATAGCCCAAACGACCGACGCCTACAGCCACGTTGACGATCTCCCAAAAGAAAACATCGCTGGGCTCTGTCGCTTTTTAGTGGACTACTCCGAAGATCAGGGCAACGATATTACCTTTGAGGGCGTATCCGGCGTAAAGAAAGCGTTCAAGGCCATCGCCGAAACGGCCGAGCGCTTTAAGGAGCAGCATTCCACCAAGAGTGCCCCGCGGTTAAATGAGTAACTCGTAAAGGTACTCGTCGGCGTCGATGCCTCGTTCGGGGTCGACGGTGTGCCGCGTTTTCACGCGTTTGAACCCAAGCGATTCGGCAAGTCGAAACGACGCCTCGTTCTTGACGTCCATTTCGGCGAAAATCCGGCGGCTGTGCAAATCGTTGTCGAGGTGATGGAGTACGGCCTCGACCGCTTCGCGCGCGTAGCCTCGGCGCTGGTAGGCGGCAAAGATCCCGTATGCGATGTAGGAAAGAGTCTGCGCCGGAAACGTCGTTGCTTGCATCGTGCCGACCACGTCTCGGCTCAGCCGGTCGCGACAGGCCCAATTCTCGCGCAGCTCGCTCTTGGCGTGAAATGGGTTCTCCCACCGGGCGTAGGTCAGACGTAATTCTTCAAACGATTTCGGGCGCAATTTCGGAAAGAACTGCCACATGCGCGGATCGTCGAGATGCGGCCATGCTTCAGCGGCGTGCTTCACCGTTATCGGTTCGAGATCGAGGCGTGCAGTTTGGAGAGCGGGCACTCGTTACGGATTCGGGAAAAGACTCCTAAATCCACGCGCGAAAACCCTAAAATCTTTTCATACTAAGGAGCACACAGATGCCGAATCCGGTGGTTCATTTTGAGGTCACGGGCAAAGACGCGAAAAAACTCCAGAACTTCTACCAGAAGGCCTTCGGCTGGAGCATGCAAGACGCCGGGAACGACTACGCGCTGGTGCAGACGGGCGAGGATGACAAGATCCGCGGCGGCATCGGCAAGGCGCAATTGGGCGAAGGCTGCGCGACATTTTATGTGGGCGTCACCGATATCGAAGCAGCTTTCCGCACTATCGAAAGCTTGGGCGGACGTAAGCTCGCGGGACCGCACGACGTGCCCGGCGGTCCGTCGATCGCGTTTTTCGCCGATCCCGAAGAGCACGTGATTGGTTTGGTGAAGATCCCGTAGACTAGGCGTCACAGCCGCCGGCTTCTGCGCGATATGCCGTTGTGATCAGGACGACGGCAATCCCGCTCCTTCTTTGCGCGATAGCTGCGTGTTCGCAGCCGAACACTAACGCTGCTCCGCGCGGCGCCAACGTTCGTGAAGAGATCATCGTTCGTATGGCGGAAAAAGACGTGCAACCGTTCATTTCCGCCTTGCGGACGGGTGCGCCCGAACTGACCGGCAACGTGAACATCTCCGAATGGCGCGGTGACTATGGAGGCACCTCGCACGCGGATGCAACTGTTTACGTCGCGGCTCTTGACGACGCGCAACAGAAAGCGTCTGCGATTGCGCGCCATGTAAACGCGAAGCTGGGTTCCATGCTATCTGTAACGGAATACGACGGTCCCGCCGGCGCCGCGCCTTCAGGGCAGAACATACAACTGAAAGGTTCGTCGGTCATGGTTCGCACCGACGGACCGGTTGCGCTCGCCGTGAGCTACGCGCTGTCCAGCGGCGGCAGCGTTTCCGTTTTCGGCCTCGCCGATGCGGCTGCGCACGGCGCTCCGAAAGGCGTAGATATCAGCGTCAACGTGAGCGGCCCATCGATCGCGGAATCCTGGAACCGTGCCGGCACTATCGAAAGCTATATCCGGCAGGCGGCACACAAATTCGGCTTAAGCGGCGCGGCGATCTCCATCAGCAACACGGGCTTCGATCGCTACTAAAACACGCTGGAATGTCCGCGGCCGCTTTCCGCCGAAGCGGACGATTACTATGAAGAGATTCTTTACAGCCGTTTGCGCAGCGGCGGTCGCGCTTTGCGCTACGATTCCGGCCCGCGCAGATACCGGGCCACGCACTGATACAACGGCGATTCGGAAAATAGCCACGGTCTCCACGGGCAAATGCCCGCAGCGCGTTTCGCAGGTCTCGGTGAACGGAAACTACGCGCTGGCAACCGTCGAAGAGCGCGGCGCCTGCGACGCGGCGGCGGTTTGGGTTTATGTGCGTAAAGGCGGCGGATGGCGCTCGACCGGCGCGATCGGGGGCGTGCCCGACGCGTGCAGCATTCATTCTAAAGGCGTACCGCTGGCGATCGCGCCGGCTCTGATCCGGGCGTTTACCGGAACCAGCAATGCGTCGTTGACTTCCACGAAAGCCTGCGGCGGCTAAGGCCCATTTTCAGCGCCTGGTCGAACTTTTACATCATCACCGGCTCGTCGGCCGCCGCTCTGACGGGGCTGATGTTCGTCGTGATCTCGTTAGTTACCGGAAGCCGCTTCTCGCGGACGGCGAACGAAACGAACGCGGGTTTCGCGGCGTTCAACACTCCAACGGTCGTTCATTTCTGCGCGGCATTTTTTATCTCGGGAGTTCTGAGCGCCCCGTGGCGGTCGGCGGTTCCGGCCTACGTCCTCATTGGGCTCACCGGTTTGGCCGGAATCATCTATGTGTTGCGCGCCCTCTACGCGGCACAGCGGCTAACCAGCTACACTTTTCTGCCCGAGGATTGGGTCTGGTTCGCCATCCTCCCATTTGTCGCGTACGGTGCGATCGCGGCGACCGCGATACTTCTTCTGCTCGCACACGCACCGTCAGCTCTGTTCGTGCTCGCGGGTGCCGTCATGCTGCTCATTTTTATCGGCATCCGCAACGCATGGGACATCGTTACGTACCTGGCTGCAGACCAGATTCAGAATCGGTAATCTCATCGGCGGCGCGATAGCCGCTGTCGAACGCACCGGCCACGGTGCCGGGATCGTCGTTCGACGTTGCCTCGCCGGCGAAGAACAGCGTCGCCTCGATCGGAGTGGCAAGCGCATCCCGCGCGCCGGCGCCGCCGACTCGCACATAACTGTACGCACCGCACGCGAACGGATCGGCTTGCCAGTCGTGATGGTAGACGTCGCGTAACTCAGCGCGCACGTCGATGGACGGAAAGAGCGTCGCGCACGTCTCGAGCGCCGCATCCGTTGGAGCGAGTCCGTTTTCGATTAGCCGCTGCACCGCGCCGCCGCCGCACCACGCGGCTAGGAACGATGTGCGCTGTGGCCATCGCGCCCAGAGCGCCGGAAGCTTGCACTGCGGCGCATAAAAGAATCCGGCGTCGCGATAGCGGCCGTCTTCCACGCGCTCCCAAAACGGCGAGCGAAAATCGAGGATCACTTTGATGACCGGGCCCATGACGATCGCGTCGATTGCCGCTTGCTTATCGGATGGCAACGGCGGCGTGAACGCAACGTGGTTTTCTCGCAGCACTCCTATCGGCAGCGTGACGATCGCGCGCCGCGCCCGAATCTGCAACGCTCCGTCTGCCGCGGTGGCCGCAATCCGGACGCCCTGCCGCGACCACCGAATCTCGTCGACCCTAGTCTGCAACAGGATGCGCGTATCTGCAATGCGCGCGATGCACTGCATCAGCGGCGCGTAGCCGTTCACCGGACGAAAATTCACTCTGCTTGAACCGTTACGCCACTCGTTTGCGATCGCGATAACGCTTGCATCGGTCGTGACCGCGGCTTCGAAGCCTTCAACGAGCGTGCGGACCGCCTCGAGCTCGTCGCCGGAGACTTGGTCCCGCGGAACGGTGTCAAGAAACGCCTGGACGCTTTGGTCAGGCGCACGCACATCTACGCGCTGCAGCAGCCGGTCCGCTGATTCCCAGAGGTTCGAGGCTTCCTCCAGGCGGCCGTTCCGCAGCTGGAAAGCGTGCGGCGCCACGTCCATGATGCTTTCTCCGCACGCTTGCATCAATGAAAGTGTAGAATGCGGCGCGCCGTGGATATATTCGGCGCCAAGTTCGATCGGCGCCGAATTCCCCTGCGATTGGATCGTGTAAGCGCGGCCGCCTACGCGATCTCGCGCTTCGATGACTATCGCTTTCACACTACGTTCGCGTAAACGCTGCGCGGCGGCGAGCCCAGCTGCGCCGGCGCCGATAATGGCAACGTCGGTTTCGAGGCGTGTCACTTCAGAGCTGGTTGTACGCTTTCAAAGTCTGATACACCGTTAAGACCAACGGTCCGATCTGATCGGCAGACCCGGAAGGCTGGCTATTTACTCCGATCGCGATGACCGCATCTTGCGCCGGCAGGTACGTGTAGAGCATGCGGTAGCCCAGTGTTTCGCCTTCATAAAACCATATCGTTCCGCCAAGCGCCGGCTGGAACGTTTGAGCCACGCCGAGGCCGAATGCGCGCGGATCGCTCGCCGAGACTCCTGCGACCGGCGTTCCAGTCGCCTGCGAAACTAAGCTCATCAGTTCGGCCCGCTGAGCCGGAGCCAGAACCGTTCCTTGGTAGAGCGCGCGGACCCAGCGCGTGAGGTCACTCGGCGAGGACACGATTCCACCGGCAGCCTGTGCCCACGACGTGGTGAACGGCTTCACGTCGCGTCCGAGGAGCGCGGCCAATCCCGCGCTGTCAGGGTCGGTGTTATTGTAATAGCCAGAGACCATTTGGTTTTGCACGCTCGCGGGATAAATATCTGCGTTGTAATAGGTGTTGTGGAAACCGAGCGCGTTGATGATGCGATTTTGGACTTCGGTCGCGTAGCTGTTTCCGGTCGCCTTCTCGATGATGAGCTGCACGAGTTCGTATCCCGTGTTTGAATAGACCCAGCCGGTCTGCAGCGGAGCATTCGGATTGATGTACGCAACCAGTTGTGCGGCGCTGACGAATGCCATCGGAGATGCTACAAAATCGCTCTCCCAAGCCGGCGTATCATCGTAGGTTGCGATGCCGCTGGTCATGTTGAGGAGCTGCCGGATCGTCACGCTGGACCATCCGGGATATTGCGGCAGCCAGAACCCGACGGTTTGGTTAATGTTCAGTTTGTTCTCGGCCTCGAGCTGCAAAACGATCGCGGCGGTAAAGGCTTTCGTGTTGCTGCCGATTTGAAACAACGCTCCGGTCGTGACGGGCGTGGCGCCGCCGAACGTGGTGGTTCCCGCCGCTGCATCAATAGTCGAAGGTTGTCCGTGCAAACTTACACTAAGCGAGACGGCAGAGATATGTTCGGCCGCGCCGCGCGACGAGACGTATTGCTGCAAATCCGCCGTCAGCGCATCGGTAAGCGACGGTTGTGGCGCAAGGCTATCCTGGGCGGCGCACCCTCCAAAGACCGTCAAAGCGAACAAGACCGCACATGAAACGCGGCTCACGCTAGTGATCGATAAAGCCTGAGGCCTCGTTCATCGTCGGATCGAGACGCAGATCCTCGTGCGCGAATTTTCGCTCTTCATGTCCTTGGGTCGTCCTCACGCGGACGATGATTTCGTGCGGGTGAACCTCTTTGACCGTGCCTTCCTCGTGTGTTCCACCGATGAAGACTCGGTCGCCGGCTTTCAACATTTTTCTCACAGTAGTAATGGCTTCGTGTCGGATTCCGGCAGTACCCGTAGCTTACGGCCGGTGACCGAGATGCCAACCATGCTTGGCACATGCGTATGGCGCAAGTCCACGCTGGTGCGCGGAATTGCGCGCTCGGCAAGTTTCTTCGACCGCGCTCCGCCGCGCTTTCGATCGCTCACGCTTTCCTATTCGAAATACGGTAAGGGAAATCCATCGTCCCGTCTAACCGGAAGAGTCAAATGGAAGAGATTACGAATTGCCCGGCCTGCGGCCACGCAATGAGCGGCCATCACGGCCATCATTGCAAGGATTGTGAACGAGATGGGGCCGAGTGCGCCGCGCTGGAAGGCGGCGTGGAGAGTCCCGGCGGGTAGCAGAATCGACACGCGCGCTGCGCGCATCCTCGCTCTGGTTCGCGCAATTCCGAAGGGTTTCGTCCAAACCTATGGCGACATCGACCCTCACGCGCCGCGTCTTGTTGGACACGTCCTAGCGACAACGAAGTATAAGGTTCCGTGGCATCGCGTGGTGCGCGCCGACGGTGGCATGACGCAGGGACGCGTGCAGCGCGAACGGCTTCGCAAAGAAGGCGTCCCGCTATGCGGCAATCGCGTAGATCTCACTGTCGCCCGATTGCCGAGGGGCATAACGCTCGGGATGAGCGCTAAGAGAGACTCGCGCTAGCGTTGGTTGAGGAAGTCCGCGACAACCCACGCCGACGCGGCGATCGCGAGAGTCAGCAGACCTTCGGACCAGCTCTCAAAACTACGGGGAGCGGCAAAGAGCGCCGGCAGCCATACCAGCAACCCGAAACCCACGAGCATCGCCGTGGTCAGTCGCGACGCGAGCCGGGCCATGAGCCCCGTGAGCAGCGCGATAGCGGCAAGAGCGAACGCGGCGGTGGTTGCTATCGCCCAGAACATTTGTCCAGGCGGAATCCATTTCGGAACAAGACTTGCGGTTGCAGAGAGATAGAACAGCTGTTCCAGTGCGAACGAGAGCACACAGATACCGAACGAGTAATACCCGATCTGCGCCCATCTTGCCGTTCGAGCCGGGGCGGTTCGACCGGCACACGCATAGAGGATCATGGCCCCCGCAGCCAATGAGAATTGTTCGAAGAAATTGCCAAAGCTATTGTAGACGAGCGGGTGCCCAATGATGCCCGGAATCGTCAGCAAGGTGAAGGCGAAGTAGATTGCACCCAGCGCGATAGCACCGGCTCGGGCCGTTCTCGGCCATAAAACGGCTATGCCTCCAAGGATTTCGATGATGGCCACGATGTAGGTGAGAATCTCGCGGTGAGGATCGTGTCCAAGCGCCTTGATCTGCTGCCAATTGTTGATGTCGTGCCACGCCAAGGCACAGATACCGAAACCAATCGCCGCCAAGCCATAGACGTAACGCCCCAAAGAATATTTCATGGCAGGCACGCCTTCATCAAAAAGTACCTACGGCGCAGGCGAGGAACCGCCCTGGTGACCTGGAACTGTCCTCACCGTGCGCAAGCTGGTATATTACGGTTTGCTTCTCGCTGCTTTTGCAGCCGCGTGTTCACACGGCGGTCGCTCCGGCTTGCCGCCGGGCGCGTCTTCCCCAGGCTTGTTAACGCCGAACTCGGTTTCGCCCGGACTTGTTAAGCCCGCGCCCATGGCTCACACGGAGATCTTGCCGCCGAGCGCGATGAAGTCAGCCGCACACCCAAACATTCCGGTTTCATCGCTCAGCTGGTCGCCGATTTCGGGAACGGCTAGCGTAGTCGCCGCTGCCCCCGATGGCTCGCTCTGGGTGCTGTCCGACCAGCCCGCTGGCAGCGGTGACAAGAACATCTGGCACTATGCCAACGGCGGGTGGACGAATATCTCCGGTCTGGCTTCGCGGTTAACCGTTGCGCAAGACGGCTCTCTGTGGGTGATCAACTCAGGCGGGGGCATCTGGCATTACACGAGCGGCACCTGGACGTCGCCCGGGGGTGGCGCCAGCAACAGCATTACCGCCGATGATTCCGGTGGCATCTACGTTCTCTCCAACGGGTCCGGCAACGATAAGGCGATTTGGCATTACTCGTCCGGTTCCGGATGGGTGCAGCAGAGCGGTTCCGGCACTGCGCTGGCCGCGAATCTCGATACGAATAGCCATACGC
>JAAXMC010000109.1 GCA_013036315.1 Vulcanimicrobiota bacterium | reverse complement strand
GTATGCGACCGGTGATGTCGGAAAGCGCAAAGCGGAGATTGCAGCGCAGCGGGTGCGCGAGCTCAATCCGCTCACCGCGGCCGACGCCATCGCCGTTCGCTTCGACGCATCCAACGCGCGCGAGCTCGTCCGGTTGTATGACGTCGTGCTGGATTGCACCGATCGATTCGAAACGCGGTATACCGTGAACGACGCGTGCTGGCTGGAGGGCAAGCCGGACGTCTATGCTTCGATCTTTCGCTTTGACGGACAGGTCAGCGTCTTTTGGCGCGATCGCGGACCCTGCTACCGCTGCTTGTTTTCGCACGCCCCGCCCGCCGGCAGCGTGCCGACGTGCGCCGAGGGCGGCGTGCTCGGCGTATTGGCCGGCATCACGGGAGCTTTTCAAGCCAATGAAGCGCTGAAGGTCGTGCTCGGAATCGGCGAGCCGCTGCTGGGAAGGCTGCTGCTGATCGACGCGCTCGGCGCGCGCACGCGCGAAGTCAGCTTTGGCCGCGAACCGGAATGCGCGTTGTGCGGCGAGCGGCCGAGCATTACGGAAGTGGCAGGCGAAGTCGCGGACGCTTGCGCGCCGGAGTTCGAAGAGATTGATTCCGCGCAGCTGGATGAAGCGCTGCGTGACGCTGTTTTGCTGGACGTTCGGGAACCACACGAAGTGGTCTTCGGCGTTTTGGAAGGCGCGCTGCATGTGCCGGCTTCGGATTTACCCGAACGTTTGCACGAGCTCGATTCGGCCAAGTCCTATGTCGTGGCTTGCCGCATCGGTCAGAAATCCGCTTGGGCTACGCGCTTTCTGAACGACGCCGGTTTCCGGCGCGTCCGGCATTTGCGCGACGGGCTGCTGGCCTATGCGGCGCTGCATCCCGACTTCGAATTCTTTTAGAAGTTAAACCGGCCCTCGCCCATGAAAATCGTTTGCCCGCCGACATCGACGTGTGGCGATGCTGCATCGCCCTCAATGCGTACGTGCAAGACGCTGCGGCGGCCCAGCTTCACGCCTTGCTCGCTGACGAACGACTTTCGCTGCATGTCGACTGCGCCGTATTTTCGCAGATAGGCAAAAAGCGGTCCGGTCGCGCTGCCGGTTGCCGGGTCTTCGGCAATCCCGCTCATCGGAGCGAACATCCGGGCATACGTGCCACTTTCCGTCAAAGCGAAGACGAAGACGCCTGAGATGCGATCCTCGATCGCTTGCTCCAAGTGCCCGAGCGCAAAGAGCGCGCGGTCGACGGTTTGGGGATCCTTCAGCGCGACGAAAAGAAACGGATTTCCGGCCGAGACGAGCTGTGGCCGCAGCGTTTCGTGCAGATCCGTTAGCGCGAGGCCGAGCGAGGCAGCGCAGACCGTGCGATCGAGTTCTTGCTCGAACGTTACCGGCGGCGTTCGCAACCATGCAAAAAGTTTGCCGTCTTGGCGTTCCACGCGAACGGCAACGTCGCCGACGCGTTCGGTGAGCGCGAAATGTTCTCGTGCCGGCGGAACCCATTTCAGCACATCGGCGATCGCGAATGTTGCGCCGATGGTTGGATGACCCGCAAATGGCATCTCGTTCCGCGGCGTAAATATACGAAGTTCGGCAGGCCGCGCTTCGTCGCCGGTTCGGCGCAAGAAGACGGTTTCCGCGACATTGAGCTCGTTGGCGATCTTTTGCATGGTCCCGTCGTCCAGATGCTGCGGAACGACCGCCAGCTGATTTCCCGCAAACGCCTCCTCGGCAAAAACATCGAATAGCAGATATGAAATCTGCGGCATAACGAGAAGCCTCCTTCGTGATCCAAAAACCATTTGGCGGCGCGGGTGTTGCGCTCCCCGTCATCGGCCAAGGCACGTGGGACTTGCCCGAAAGCGGGCGCGGCCGCGCCGAGGCGATGCGGGCACTGCGCCGCGGAATCGAGCTGGGGATGACGCACATCGACACGGCGGAGATGTACGGCGCGGGTGCGGTCGAGGAGATGCTGGGCGAGGCGCTGTCCGGGATTCCGCGCGCGTCGCTCTTCATGACGAGTAAGGTTCTTCCGGAAAACGCCTCATATAAAGGAACGATCGCGGCGTGCGATCGCACGCTCCGGCGGCTGCGCACCGGCTACGTCGACCTCTATCTCTTGCACTGGCCGGGATCGCATCCGATCGCGGAGACGATGCGCGGGCTCGAAGAGCTCGTCGCGCAGGGCAAGGCGCGTTACGTCGGCGTTAGCAATTTCGACGTTGACGGCGTGCGCGAAGCTCAGGCAGCGTTGAGCAACGTCAAGCTCGCTGCGAACGAAATATTCTACAGTTTGGTCGAACGCGGACCGGAGGTTCGGCTGATTCCATATTGCTTCGAGCACCGCGTCGCCGTTATCGGCTATACCCCGTTTGGGCGCGGGCGCGTGTTGCGGAAAGGCTCGCCGGGAGAGGCCGCGCTGCGGCACATCGCCGAGAAACACGGCAAGACTCCGCGGCAAGTCGTGCTGAACTTCTTGACGCGCGAGGCCGACGTATTCACGATCCCAAAAGCTTCGAACGTCGCGCATGTCGAGGAAAATGCCGGCGGCGCCGGCTGGCAGCTCGATCAAACGGACATCGGGCAGATCGATGCAGTCTTTCCCGTAGTGGAGGGCCCGCTTGCGACGGTATGACGCGGCTGCGATAAAACAGCTGGTGCGCGAGGCGGCGGTGAATTTGGGAGCGGCCGACGTGCGCGTAGCGGCAGCCGCGGATACGGGCGAAGTGCGCCGAGCGCTGCACGAATCGTTTGCGCGAGGCGACCTGGCGACGTGGCCATACGACGACGCGTATGCTGCGAAAGCTGCGGATCCGTCACACGTGCTCGCCGGCGCGCGCAGCGTGATCTGCATTGCGATTCCGTACGACGCGCACGTACCTGAAGCGAATCCTAACGAAGGCCGGGTTTCAAACTACGTCGGCTCCGGCGATTATCACCACCGCGTGAAAAATCTTTTGCGGGACGTCGCAGATCGGATCGACTCGGAGGCCGGCGAAGGCGTTACGGCGATCGCCTGTGATACGAAGCCGATCGCCGAGCGCGCCTTTGCGGCGCGGGCAGGCTTAGGGTGGATTGGCAAGCACACCAACCTCATATCCCCGGTGGCGGGTTCGTTTGTTTTCTTAGGCGAGATTGTGACCACGCTCGATCTTCCGCCCGATCCGCCGCTGCGCAAATCTTGCGGCGCGTGCACGCGCTGCATCCCCGCGTGTCCGACCGGCGCGCTGCGCGGCGACTACACGATCGATGCCACGCGCTGCATTGCGGATTTGACGCAGCGCACGGACGCGATTCCCCGCGCCATGCGTCCGCTGATCGGCACCTGGGTATGGGGCTGTGATCTGTGCCAGCTCGCGTGCCCGCCCAATAATGTCATCGTGAGTTTCTCGAAGGCCTCAAAAGAAACTTCCACTCCCGACCTCGTGCGTTTGTTGCGTTTGCGCAGCAGCGAGTTCAAGAAGAAGTATGCGCGCACCGCGATGGGCTGGCGCGGCGGCGCGATACTGCGGCGAAATGCCGCGGTCGCTCTGGGCAACGCGCTCGATCGTTCGGCGGTCCCCGCGCTGGCCGAATCATTGAACCGCGATCCGCACGCGCTCGTTCGCGCTCACGCCGCCTGGGCGCTCGGCCGCATCGGGTCCCCTTCGGCGCTCGCGGAATTATGGGCGCGCGGCGCAATTGAAGCCGATGCCGCGGTCCGGGAAGAGATTGCGGCCGCGCTGGAACCGTTTGCCAACGCGGGGCGTTAGAGCTGGCGTGTCTATTGCACGCCTATCCACCACCTTCGCCGCAGCTGCGGCGCTTTTGTTTGTAGCGGTCCCCACGGGACGAGCCGCGACGGCCTCGGATCAAGTGCTCCAGCGTCTTATCGCGCTCAATGCAGGTTTGCGCAGCTATACGGCCAGTATCGGCGCCGACGTCGTCATGCATTCATTTCCTTATCTAAGCGCATCTGTCAGCGGCATGTACTACCATAAGGAGCCGAGTAAAGACAAGGTGGTTTTTACCAGCGGACTGCCGTTTATCGCCAAACAGTTCAGCAACGTGTATCCGCACGTCGAGAGCCCCGCGCGCTGGAACGACGTCTATGTCATGTCGGTCGAACGCGACGACGGAACGTACACGACCTTCAAGCTCGTTCCGCGGTCGCCCGGACACATCGAACATATCGATGCGAAGATCGCGGACAAAAGCGGCGAGCTCGCGCAGCTGCGCTGGAATTACGTCGATGGCGGATACGCGACGCTCAACCAGAGCTATGGAAAAGTCGGCGCGTACCGGCTGGTCACGCATGAAAGCGGCCACTTCGAAGATCCGAACTATAACGCCGATCTTACGTCGACGTTCAGCAACTTCAAATTGAACGCGTCAATCCCGGACTCGACTTTTAGTAATTAGCTTTGGGCTAGGCGGCTGACCAATCCCCCGAAACCGCTGGCAAAAAAAACGTCCATGTTTTTTTGCCGCTTGACTGTTTTTTCGAGAAAACAAAGTTTTGAAGTCGACATCCTGTCGAGCTCGAAAAAATCAGACATTTCTGGGGACTGGCCAGCCGCCTAGCCCGAAAGCTCAGCAAAGCCGAGGGTCCGTCGCGAGCGCGCGGAATGACACTGCATGGCCGTGACGACCATCGATCTGATTCAAGCGCCGCTGGCCGATCAATTCAACCGGCCTATTACGTATTTGCGCATTTCGGTCACCGACAAGTGCAACTTGCGGTGCGTATATTGCATGCCCGAAACGGGGTTGCAATGGCTACCGAAAGGCGAGATTCTCACCTATGAGGAGATCGCAGAGCTTGTTCGCGCGGCGGCGTCGGCCGGCGTGCGCAGCGTTCGTCTTTCGGGCGGAGAGCCGCTGATTCGCCGCGATCTCCATCGATTGGTTGCCGCCATCGACGCGATCGAAGGTATCGACGACATCTCGCTCTCTACAAACGGATTGCTTCTCGCGGATCAAATCGAAGGATTAAAAGCTGCCGGACTGCGTCGCGTCAACGTTTCGCTGGACACGCTGCGGCCCGAACGTTTCGAGCAGATTGCACGCCGGCCCGGTTTGGACCGCGTCCTGGCCGGGATCGACGCCGCGATCGCGCATGGCCTGGCGCCCGTGAAGATCAACGTCGTCGTGATGCGCGGTCAAAACGGCGATGAAATTGCAGATCTCGCGGAGTGGACGAAGCGGCAGGCCGTCTACGTGCGGTTCATCGAGGTCATGCCGGTTCACGAGAACCTCGGTTTACAGCGCGATTCTTACGTCAGCTCAGATGAGATACTGGAACGTGTACGAGCGATCGGCGATCTACATCCCGCGATCGGCCCTGGCGGAAATGGCCCGGCGCGCTATTTCTCGTTCGACGGTGCGCCCGGCGCGGTGGGCGTGATCAGCCCGCTCTCGCACGATTACTGCGAGCGGTGCAATCGCGTACGCCTAACCGCCGATGGGCGCTTGCGGCTGTGCCTCTTCGGGGACCATGAAATCGACTTGCGCTCACCGCTGCGCAGCGGCGCCTCGACCGAAGACCTCGTCGAGCTTCTGCGCTCGGCGATGCTCATCAAACCCGAGCGGCATCATCTGCGCCTGGGCGAGACGTCCTCGCGGATGCGGGCTTTTTCCGAGATCGGCGGCTAGGAGGGTCACAACCGGCCGAGGCCGGACGTTACCAGCCAAAGGGGGCCCTGAAGCATGGAGCAGGTCTACCTCGTCACCGGCATGTCGGCCGCGCAAAGCCGAGTCGAAGCGCTCGTTCGCGAGCATCAGACGAAGCTTGCGCGTTACGTGCGCCGGATGGTCGGAGATGCGGACGTCGCGCTCGACATAGCACAGGACGTTTTCTTCAGCGCGTACCGCACGCTCCAACGCGAGCCGGAACGTCCGTTGACCGCGGGCTGGCTCTACAAGACCGCGACGAATACGGCCATCTCTTATCTGCGCAGGAAGAAGATCTTGCGCTTCATGTCCCTCGATCGGGAACACGACGTGCGCTCGCTGCGGATCGACGAACGCAGCGCGGCCTCGATCGATCTGCAAGCGGCGATGCGCCGCCTGCCGGCGGAACAAGCCGCCGCGATCATGTTGACGAGTTACGCCGGGTACTCGTCGCAGGAAGCTGCGGCGATCCTCGGGACGAGCGCGGATGCGATCCGTCAGCGCGTTTGCCGCGCGCTGCGAACGCTGCGCGCCGTGATGATGGAAAACGCTTAAGGAGAATCAGCTGCACAAAGAAATCGAGATCATAGCGGGTGCGATCGCGCTCGGTGAGGCAACCGATGCGGACCGCCGGAGGTATCGCGAACACATCGCGCGCTGCGCGGCGTGCTTGAGCGAGCTCGGCGGCGAGCACGAGCTCGCGCGCACCGCTGCAGGCATCGGATCGGCTCGCGAGAGCGAAGTTTGGAATCCGGAATTGGGGAATGTGTTCCGCCGCCGCGCGCGGACTCTGTCGCCGGTCGTGCGCTTTGCCGCCGCCTTTGCCATAACGTTCGCGTGTGCGTCCGCCACGCTGCATTATTTCACGCTGCCGGCACGGATTGCGCCCACCACTCTCGCGGCAACTGCGCAGAGCATGACCGTGCACCGCGCAAGCGGACCGGCTACGCCGCAAGGCCAGCGTAAGCTGGTCGTTTACCACAACGTCGTGCAGATCGCCCGGGGTCCGCTTAGCGCCGCGGAACCGGCGCGCACGGATAATTCGCAAATTCCCGCCAAGCCGTCGGAGATCGCGGCTGTGACCGTGTATCCTCAAATCGCCCCGCCGAGCAAGCATCACGCGAGCGTACCCGTGTGGCGCGACCCGGTATGGCGGACAGTCTCGCGGATGACGACGACGTCGCTTAGCGAAACCGCGCCGCAACGCGTCAGCAGCGCCGAATCGCTGCAACTCGGTTCGCAACTCCGGCCGATGACGACCGACGCCGGCCCGCTCGGCGGCGAGACAGCGATCAATCCGCAGCCGCCGATGATTGCGTATTCTGAAGGTGCCGAAGGCACGACCGCATTCGAAGTATTGATCGACGAGCGCGGCACGCCTACGAAGTGCGTCATTACAAAGCCCGCGGGCTACCGCTTTCTCGACGAAGCGGTGTGCAAGGCTGCAATGAAAGCACGCTATTCGCCCAAGACCGTCGACGGCCGAGCCGTCCCCGGTGTCTACCGCGACGCGTTCACTTTCCGCGTGAGTAGCGACGCCAGCGACGGACTGCCCAAACCCATTCATTAGCGCGACCCGGGAGAACGGTCGCCTTTAGCAAAAACCGCGCGCAATGCGCTCCTGCTGTACGTTCGTGCTCGGTGCTCTACTGCTGGCGGGACTATCCGCATGCAATCACTCGAGCCGGGCGCAACTCACAGCGGCGGCCGTGCAGACCGACATGCCTGCAAACGCCGGGCGCGGACGAGCGATCTATCAAGCGCAATGCGCTGCTTGTCACGGCCGGGACGGCGCGGGCGGACAAGTCGGGCCCGCGTTGCGCAACGAAAGCTCAAGACGCACGGCGGCAGCTGTACGCGCGATCATTCTTCAGCCCGAACCACCGATGCCGAAGCTGTTTCCCGTCCGGCTGAACGCAAGCGACGTGCGCGACGTCTCGGCTTACGTAGAAACGCTCTGATGTCCGTCGCAGTCTATCGCTTTGCGCGCGATCTCCGCTTGGACGATCACGCGGGTCTGAGCGCCGCGGCAGCGCACGGCGATGTGCTACCGGTGCTGATCATCGATGGCGACCTTGAGAAACGCCTTCGTTCCTCACCGCGCCGCGCCGCGTTCTACTGCGGCGCGGTTGCGGCGCTCGACGGCGCGTTGCGCGAGCGCGGCTCCGCGCTGATCGTCCGTCGCGGGGAAGCTGCCGGCATCTTGGGGCCGCTTGTGCGCGAGGCCGGCGCCTCAGCTGTCGCATGGAGCGCGAGTTATGACGGCGCCGGTGCGGCATTGGATGCCGAGCTCCAGGCCGCGATCGAAGAAAGCGGAGCGCGCGCGACCGTGGTGCACGACTCACCGGCGATTCCGCCGGAGGAAAGTACCGCAGCTCGCAGTTCGGGTGACGAAGGTTACAAGGCCTTCGCTCCTTATTATGAAGTCTGGCGCGAGCTCGAACCGGGTTCGTATGAAGCGCCGCTTTTGCTGTCATTTGCGCGTGCGGCCCTGCCGAACGAGCCGCTCCCGCAGCCCAAGGAATTTGGAGCGGCCGATGCGCCGGCCGATGCGAGCTCCGCGCGGGCGCGTGAAAACCTTGACGCATTTCTGCGCGGCCCTGCCTTGCAGTACTCAATTGCGCTCAACGTGCCGGCGGATGACCGCACTTCGCATTTGAGCGCCGATCTCACGTTTGGGACGATCGCGGCGCGAACAATAGTCCGTGAAACGCGCCGCCGGCTCGACGATCCGTTTCTTCTTTCGGAAGAGCGCGCCTCATTGCGCTTATTTCAGCGATCGATCGCCATGCGCGACTTTTTTCTGCAGCTAGCCTGGTATAATCCGCGCACATCGCAGGAGACGCTGCAGGAGAAGATGCGCACATTTCCATTTGCGGATTCGCACCCGCAGCTCGAGGCGTGGCGTGAAGGGCGCACCGGGTATCCGATCGTCGATGCGGGAGTTCGCCAGCTGCACGCGACGGGCTGGATGCACCCGCGTGTTCGCGCGATTGCAGCATCGTTCTTGTGTTTCGATCTCAGTGTCGATTGGCGCGTGGGCATGGCCGAATGGGAGCGGTATTTGATCGAGGACGATCCCGCGATCGCGGTCGGAAATTGGCAATGGATAGCGGGCGTCGGCGCAGATCTCGCCGCTTATCCGCGCATTTACAATCCGCGCAAACAGGAGCGCCGTTTCGACCCGGCCGGTATTTTTGCGCGTAAGTGGGTGGCGGAGCTCGCGCATTCGCCCGGCGGCGGCTTCAGCGCCGCGCGCTCTGCGACGGCTCAGATCCAGCTTCCGCTGGGAGGCGCACAGGAGTATCCGCGGCCGGTTGTCGATCACGATCGCGCGGCGCGCGATTTTCTAAAGCGCTATCAGCAGTTCGTTACGCCGGCAGCCGGTCGTCGATCCAATCGGTGACGATTGGAACCCGCACGTCGTCGCCATGCCAGGCTTTAATCCCGTAGAAAACGCTCATGACCATGAAGATCGGCAGCATGATGCCCAGCAAAACGTCTGCGCTCCACCCTAAAGGCGTCCAATTGATAAGCGGCAGCTTCAGGAGCAAGCCGAGCAGCGCGTAGAGGCCGTACATTCCAAAATTGAATCCGAGCGCCTGATATGCGTGCTTACGCAGCCGGCGCGATTGTTTGCGATCGAAGAGCGAGATGAGCGCGAGCGGCCAGAGCGGATACCCCAGCGCTACCAGCGCGCGTGACTCGAGCGGATCGGATGGCTCGGCGACGGATGCCCTGGCCTGCGCCGCCGGTTGCTGCTGCGCGCCATGCCACCACTGCTGCGAGCGCGGAGGAACTTTCCCGGCGACCGATTTGCGCTCCGCATTCGCCGAATCGATTTTGGCCGCCAGCCGGCAACTCGGGCACGTGCCCGCCTCGTCGCGGCAGGTAGCGCAGATCGCTTTCGTACAGTCCGTGCAACGCGCGACCGATGGAACGTTGGCATGAAAATAGCAGTCCACTGATATCCCCCAATCGAGTCTTTTCGTTTTCATCTACTCCTCATGGTGACGAGAGGTTTCGCCGCTCCGGGGCGGCAAGGCAATCGCGGATGACGCGCCCACGCACGTTCGCGCGACTAGCGTCCGACGCGCGGCCCTATCTGCCGAGCATCGTCGCCGCCGTCGTCCTCGGCACGATCGGCGGTCTATTGGCGCTCGTCCCGCCCTTGGGCCTGGGCCGGCTGCTGAACCACGTCGTGATCGCGCACCCGCCCAACATGCAAGAGCTCTACGTGGTGCTGGCCATCATTTGGGGCTCGCTGATCGTGGCCGCGGTCACAAACTACGGCTCGAGTTACCTGCTTGCGTCCAGCGGACAAGCGCTGATCGCGCGGTTGCGCGTGCGGGTGTTTTCGCGGCTGCTGCACTTGCCGCTGCGGGAGTTCGACAAGTGGCGCCCAGGGGAGCTGATCTCCCGCTTCGGCACCGACATGCAGATGATGACCGATGCCGTGACGATCTCGCTGCCGCAGCTCATCACGACATCCGTTACGTTCCTATCCTCGTTCGCTGCGATGCTTTACCTGGACTGGCTGCTGACGTGCTCGCTGATCATCATCGCGCCGCTCGTCTCGCTCGCCGTATCGCGGTTTCAACTTTTGATTTCAGGCGCCACCACGCGCGCGCAACAGCGTATCGCCGATCTTTCCGCGAATTTGACGGAAGTGCTCAGCGGGCAGCGCGTCATTAAGGCGTTCGGCCGCGAGCAGTACGAAACTCAGCGCTTTTCAAGCCGCAACGAGCAGTACTTCGAGACCTACATGAAGCTGACGCAGTTCATTCAGACGCAGCCCGTCGTCATCTCGGCGCTGATGTCGAGCGCGGCCGCCGTCATCATCTGGCTTTCGATTC
>JAAXMC010000108.1 GCA_013036315.1 Vulcanimicrobiota bacterium | reverse complement strand
AGATTCAGCGCCGCGAGCTCGCCCAACGTCGAGGCTCCGGCGCGCGCGATCGCGAGATCGCATAAAGCATAGGCGTCGGCCATGTCACGCAAGTACGGAACGAGCACGACGCGGTTTTCGCCAAAGGGCGTACGCTCGGCGGCCTGCATGTATTCATAATCGCGCTCGCCGCAAATGTGCAGCACCTGCCAATCCGCCGGCAGAGCCCGCCGCGTAACGAGCGCCGCGATCGCTTCATTGATCGTGCGCGCGCCTTGACTGCCGCCCATCGCGAGGATCGTGCGGCGGGCCGGATCGAGTCCGATCCGCCGCGCAGCTTCAATCCGGTTGTTGGGATGCAGCAACGATGAACGCACCGGAACCCCGGTGTAGACATATTTGCGTCCAAAAACCGGATCGCCATCGGGAAAGGCGCCCCAAACTTCGTCGACCAGCGGCGCCAGCAGACGATTTGCCAGGCCCGGTTGCGCATTGGGTTCGAGCAGCGCCAGCCGCGCGCGCATACCGAACGGCCGCAGGGTGCGGGCGGCAGCCATTGCGGGAAAGCCGGCGTAACCGCCCGTGGCGATCACGATATCGGGAAGAAAGCTGCGTAAGACTTTCATGCCTTGCGCGATTCCGACAGCATTTGCGGCGACTGTTTGCAGCGCGCCTAACGAACTGCCGCGCTGCAGCGGCCGGCTTTCAATAACGGCCAGCTCGTAACCGGCCGCCGGCACCAGCGTGTTTTCGATCCCGGTTCTGCTGCCTATGAAAAGGATCGTTGCGCGATCGCGCAGCGCGTCGGCGATGGCGATCGCCGGATACAAATGACCGCCGGTTCCGCCGCCCGCGAATGCAACTCTCACTCTGGGGGAGACAGCCGCCGGTGCCGCCCGACGTTGATGATCAGCGCGACCGCTATCAGCGAAACGATCAGGGAGCTGCCGCCGAACGATATAAAAGGAAGCGGGACGCCCGTCACCGGCCAGGACGACGTAACGACCGCGATGTTGACGAACGCTTGAATGACGATCAGCGCCGCGCAGCCGGTCGCCAAGAAGAAGCCGAATTTATCCGGAGCGGCGATGGCAATGCGAATCGACCGGTATGCCAACGTTCCGAACAGGATGAGCACCGTCGCGGTGCCGATCAACCCGAGCTCTTCGCCCAGCACCGAGAAGATGAAATCCGTGTATTGCTCGGGCAGATAGAAGAATTTTGCGCGCGACTCCCCGAGCCCGACGCCGAACAGCCCGCCGCTTCCAAGCGCCAGCAGCGACTGCACCATGTGGAATCCTGTGTTCTGCGCGTCTTTGAATGGATGCAGAAATGCGAAGATGCGCGCGCGCTTATACGGACTGCTCATGATGGCGAGCGCGGCGGGTGGAACCGTGACCGCGATGACCATCAGCAAATGTTCGATGCGCGCGCCGGCGGCGAAAAACATCGCAAACGCGGTGAATATCAGCAAACTCGACGTGCCGATGTCGGGTTCGATCAGCACGAGCATCGCGGTGAGAAAAACCGGCGCGCAAAGGGGGATCAGCCCGCGGCTTAACGATGTAATGCGATCGCCGCGGCTCGATAGCGCCGCCGCCAAATACACCACGAGCCCCAGTTTTGCAAACTCTGAGGGCTGCAACGAGAACGAGCCCGCGCCGATCCAGCGGCGGGCTCCCGCGACCGTCATGCCGACGTGCGGGACGAAGACCGCCAGCAATCCGATGATGCACAGCACGAGCGCGTAGGGCGCAAACGCGCGCAACTTGCGATAATCTACGCGGTATGCGCCGTACGCGCAGATCAATCCAACGACGAGATAGATCGCTTGGCGTTTGACGTAATACGCGGTGTCGTGATGATCGGCATATGCCTGCGCGCTCGAGGCACTGAAAATCATCACCAGCCCGATTGCTACCAGACTGGTGACCGCGATGAAGAGCCACGTGTCGGGCGGCGAAGACACGAAGGAACGGGGCAGTTCTTGCGCGTTCGCGGCGCGTTTAGAAACCGCCGCGCTCATCGCGCGGGGCTCCCCAGCACGGCGTCGGCAAATTTCTGTCCGCGATCTTCAGCCGATTCAAACATGTCGAACGACGCGCACGCGGGCGATAGGAGAATAATGTCGCCGGGCTGCGCCAGCGATTGCGCGGCGCGAACCGCTTCTTCCATCGATCCCGCGCGTTGGATCGGCGTGCGGTACACGTGCGCCGCAATATCGCCGGCGGCTTCCCCTATCACGACGAGCGCGCGCGCGCGTTCGTCGACGATGCGGCCGAGTTCGGTGAAATCGGTTTTCTTCGGCTTTCCTCCCGCGATCAGCACGATCGGTTTGTCATAGGATCGCAGTGCGGCGATGACCGCGCCCGGATTCGTCGCTTTGGAATCGTCCACGTACAGCACGCCGTCAACTTCACCGATCGGCTGCATTCGGTGAGACATCGGGCTGAACGACCGTATGCCTTCGCGCAGGTCGCGCGGCTCGACGCCCGCAGCCAACGCCGCCAGCGCCGCCGCCATAACGTTTTGTACATTGTGCTGCCCGGCCAGCGAACTATCTTCCACGCGAGCGATTTGAACGGGACGCGGATCGCCCGTAACGGGCGAATATGTCAGTGCTCCGTCGCGCACGTACATCGTCGCGTGCCGGCTGTCGTCCCCGACGGTAAACCAGAGTTGCTTCGCGCGCACGCGCGCTTCGCCCGAATGCCGGTGCAACAAAGCCAGGATCTCGTCATCGAGATTTCCGATGAACATGTCGTGTTCGGTTTGGTTGGCGAAAACCCGGTACTTCGCTTCGATGTATTCATCCATCGAATGATAGCGGTCCAGATGATCCGCCGAAATGTTCAAGACGACGGAAATACGCGGATGGAACGAGCGAATCGTTTCGAGCTGGAAAGAGGAGACTTCGGCAACGACCCAACTCTCCGGCGGCGCCGCGACAGCTTCGTAGATCAGCGGGTTGCCGATGTTGCCGCCGACGCGCGCGTCTTTCCCGGCCGTTCGGAGCAAATGCCCGGTAAGTGAGGCCGTGGTGGATTTGCCTTTCGTGCCGGTTATAGCGATGATCGGCGCTTTGCACAAACGGTAGGCGACCTCGATCTCACTGTACACCGGTACGTTGGCAGTCTGAATTTTTCGCACCAGCGGGCCGTTGAGCGGAACGCCGGGTGAAAGCACGGCGCAGCTTAGACCTTCGAGCTCGCCGACATTGTCGGGAGCGACGTACCGCGCGCCCAATGCTTCGATCTGCGCGATCGTCTCGGCTATCTCTGCGCGCGGTTTTTCGTCGATCGCAAACACGTCGACGCCGCGTCCCCGCAGAACTTCGAGGACGGCTTGGCCGCTGCGTCCGAGCCCGATGACCAAGATCTTCTCGCCGCCGGCAAAGTTCATCGTACGATCGCCCATCCGACGGCGCTGCAGATTACGGACGCAATCCAGAACCGCGTCGTAACTTTCGTTTCCGGCCAGCCCGAGAGCTCGAAGTGATGATGCAGCGGGCTCATCTTGAAGATCCGCTTTCCGTGTGTAAGTTTGAAGTACGCGACTTGCAGCATGACCGACAACGCTTCAGCCACAAACACGCCGCCGATAACGATCAATAAGAGCATCTCGCCGGTCAAAATTGCAGCGCCGGAGAGTAACGCGCCCAGCGCGAGCGAGCCGGTGTCACCCATAATCATCTTTGCCGGGTATCGGTTATAGATGAAAAAACCGAGCAATCCCCCGATTGCTAGTGGAAGAATGTCAGGCCACTGGTCTCCCCTCGGAATACCCATCGCGATTGCCGTCATCCAAATAACGGTAAGGGGAGCAATCAGAGAGCCCGTGGCTAGACCATCAAGACCGTCGGTAAGGTTAACGGCGTGAATCGTGCCCGTGATCGCGGCAATGCCCAATATTAGCCAGAGCCAGTGCGGCACGTGCAATGCGAAACTTCCCGCATGAAACAGTGTATCCGTCGGGAACAATTGATCGCCCATGCTGACAAGATAATCGGACTCGGCCGCCAGACGCAGGAACATCACGGCCACCAAAGCCGTAAGAAGCAGCTTTGTGCGGGCTCGTAGACCGCGATTTTTGCCGAAACGGATTCCCAAGTAGTCGTCGATGAAACCTATCGCTGCGCACGCGAATACCAGAAAGAGTAGCGCGAGCGCTCCCTGCCTAGGTTCGGCTGGCCAAAAAGTCAGAAGCAACGGGGCGAGCGATGCTAGGATAGCAATTCCGCCCATCGTCGGCGTGCCAGTCTTAGCTCGATGTGTCTCCGGCGCATCTTCATAAACCGTCTGCTTGAGCCGGAAAAACGTCAGAACTCGCAACAGAACAAACCCAGCAAGGGCCGTGACTATAAAACCGATGGCGACTTCGACGCCAAAACTTGGCCAATCGTCGAGGGTCAACGCGTGGGTCACTGCTGCCCAACCAGCGGGCTAGCTCCGTCGCCGCGCCACTTGAGAACCACGATCGGTGTTTGCTCGTCGCCGTTGCCGTGAGGGTTGGAGAGCAGCGCGTCGGCCACGCCTTCACGATTGACACCGGCGGACGCACCCAAGACCTTCGCCGTGCTGAGATCGTTGGCGTCGACGATGGTGCAGGCGAAGCCCGTTCGCTCGAAGACGGATTGCGCGAACGCGTCCGGGTTTTGCGGAGCGAAGACGATCATCCGTTCGAATGGCGGCATCGTGCCGGTGTACCCGTCGATCGCTGCGATCGCGTCACCCATGATCTCATAAAACATTCCGCGCTTGCCGGCGAGCCGCCCGAGAACTTGCATGATCGCGGCGTACACAACTTTGGATGCTCCAACGTTGTCGATGACGATCTGCAGCGATTCCGGCTGACTGACGGTGGCCATTGCGCCGGCATGACGCGAGAGCAATAACGCGAGCCGCGACGGCCGCACGTATTCTGCGGCTACCGCTTGGCGCTGCGCGATTGCCACCGCCGTTTCCGAAACTGCGAGCACATCCCCCGTTTGCGCAATTCCCGCAACCGATTCTTGAATCAGGGCGGCCAAATCGTCGCCCGGGCGAACGAGGCGCGTGCGGATCGGAATCGCGACGATTCCGGCGGGAACGTAAGGACGGTCGGCACGCAGGCTGCCGCTCATGCCGCGCCGGCCTTGAGCGCTTGCACGATTTCCTCCATGCGATACTTGCGCGAGCCTTTTAGCAAGACGACGTCTTGGTCGGTCGCATTTGTGCGCAACCACTGCGCGGCCTCTTCGTTGCCGGCGAACGACACGATCCGGTCGCGCGGAAACCCTGCGCGCGCCGCGCCCGCCGCCAGCGATGCGGCGTAATCTCCGCCCACCATCAGCACGTCGATGTTTACGTTGGCCGCATGAGCTCCGACGCGCTCGTGAATGGCCGGCGCATCGGGCCCAAGTTCCGCCATACTCGAAAGCACGGCAATTCGGCGGCGCGCATTTTCGGACGAGAATGCGTTGAGCGTCGCGATCGTACCGCTCGCGTTCGCGTTGTAGGCATCGTAGATTAGGCGCAGGCCCGACGCGAGCGCTATATTTTCATAACGTCCCGAAGGTAAAGTGAGCGCTGCGACGTGACCGGCCAACTCTTCCGCATTCACACCCAACAGCAAAGCGGCGGCAATTGCAGCTGCCAGATTCGACCGGTTGTGCGCACCGGGAAACGGCACTTCAATTTTCAGCGTTTGTGAAGCGCCGCTGTAATTGAGCACGAGCGTCCCCGGGTCGCGCACCCAAACGCCCGGCACCGACGGTTCGCCTTCGCCGAACCACAAGGGCGGCGCGCTCAGCGACGAAGCGCGATTGCGCGAGATCTCGTCACGCGCGTTGAGAACGGCTTGCGCACCTTGCGAAAAAAGACCCCACTTCGTCGCGGCCAACGCTTCGCGCGATCCGAATATTTCTAAATGGGCATCGCCGATGTTGGTCAAGATACCGATATGCGGCGCGGCGATTCCAACGAGATCGGCAATTTCTCCCGCGTGCCGCGCGCCCAGCTCGACGATCACAATCTGTTGTTCGCTTGAAGTCGCCAGCAGAAACTTGCTAACGCCGATTTCGTTGTTTTCATTTGCCGGCGTGACCGCGACGGCGGCGCTTCCGAGGCTCGCGCTCAACAGCTGAAACAGCAGGTGCTTCGTGGTCGTCTTCCCGCTGCTGCCCGTAACTCCGACCACGCGGCCGGGAAACTGCGCGCGCGCCGCGGCCGCCAGATCCATGTATGCGCGCCGCGTGTCGCGCACGATGAGCGTCGGGATGCCGTCGCCCGCCGGCGAATCCAAGACCAGCGCGGCGGCGCCTTTTTTTAAAGCTTCGCCGACAAAATCGTGGCCGTCGAACGTTTCGCCGCGCAGCGCGAGAAACGTGTCGCCCGGCTCGAGCGAACGCGTGTCGGTCACGACGCGCAGCGTTTCCGGCGCGCGCTCGCGGCCGCGGACCTCCGCGTTTGTGGCCTCGGCCGCGCGATCGAAAGTCAGCATCACGATGGCACCCGTTCGCGTTCCGCCAGCGCGCGGCGTGCTTCGGCCGCATCATCGAACGGCAAAACGTCGGTTCCGACGATTTGATAGTTTTCGTGCCCCTTGCCCGCGATGAGGATCACGTCACCGGCGCGCGCGTTGCGAATCGCCAACGCGATCGCGCGCCGCCGGTCCGGTTCGATTTCATGGGGCGCATCGCCCAGCCCGGGAAGGATCGCGTCGATAATTGCGCGCGGATCTTCGCTCCGCGGATTATCCGAGGTGACATACACGTAATCGGCCAGGCGGCCCGCTATTGCGCCCATCTCCGCGCGTTTGCCGCGATCGCGATCGCCACCGCAGCCGAACACGACGATGCGGCGGCCGCTCGCGGTTTCGCGCAGCGCGCCCAGCGCCGACTCCAGCGCGTCGGGCGTATGCGCGTAATCGACGATCACTTCGACGTTTCCGCCGTCGATGCGCTCCATCCGGCCGCGTACTCTTTCGATCGAAGCCAAACCCCGCGCAGATACGTCGTCGGCAATGCCGAGCGCGCGCGCAATGCCTAGCGCGCAGAGCGCGTTCGCCACGTTGAATCGCCCGGGAATTCGCAACTCGAACTGGAGCCCGCCCGCCTTAAAACTCGAACCGCCGGCGTGCAGCTCGATTTTCTCGGCGCGGATATCCGCCTCATGCTGCAGCGCATAGGTAAGGACCGGCTTGGAAGCGCGCAACTCGCCGGCCCAACGTTCTCCGTGCGGATCGTCGGCATTGAAGACGCAGCGCTCCGCCAGATCGAACAAGCTGCGTTTTGCCGCCGCATACGCTTCTACGCTCTTATGAAAGTCGAGGTGGTCGCGCGTGACGTTCGTTAAACCCGCAACCGAAAAACGCACGTCGGCCACACGTTCCAGCGCCAGCGCGTGCGAGCTGACTTCCATCGCCACGATCTTCACGCCCGCATCGCGCATCTGCGCGAGCAGCGCGTGCAGGTCGGATGCAAGCGGCGTCGTGTTTGCGAGCGGCCGTTCCGTTCCGCCGTACGCGCTTCCGAGCGTGCCGATAATGCCGGCGGACAGGCCCGCCGCATTGACGATCGCGGCGATCATATGCGTGACCGTCGTCTTGCCGTTGGTCCCGGTGATACCGGCGATCGCGAGGTCGTGCGAAGGAGACCGGTAGAATACGCCGGCGATCTTCGAAAGTGCGCGGCTGGAATCCGCAACGGTGATCGCCGCGACGTGTTCGGGCAGGTCGGCGTCATCCTCGGAAACGACCGCCGCCGCCCCGCGCGCGACGGCCTCGCCGATGTACCGGTGGCCGTCCGTGTGCTGTCCGCGCAGCGCAAAGAAAAGCGCGCCCGGCGTGACGGCGCGCGAATCGATAGCGAGTGAAGAAACGTGCTGCGCGCGCTCACCGGTGATGCGGCTGTGCGGCAATCCTTCCAGCAGCAATTCCAGCGGCACGCCCGGCTCGTTCATGGTGTGAGGTTCGCCGTGCGTTCGGGCCGGACCAAGCGCCCCTTGGGCTTGGGCGCGATCTTCGGAGGGGGCGTTGCGGGCAGCGTCCCGGCGTGCAGCATGGCTTGGCGCGCGATCTCGGAAAAAGCCGGCGCGGCGACGACCGAGCCGTAGATCGCGCCCTGGGGACGCTCGACCTTCACGTAGATCAAATAGCGCGGATGCTCGTAAGGAACCATACCTATAAAGGAAGCGATGTACGCGCCCGGTTCGTATTGCCCGTTTTCCACGACCTGCGCGGTGCCGGTCTTGCCGGCGGTGGTGTAGCCCGCGAGCTGAGCGCTCGGATTACCCGTTCCGCGCACGACCACGGCTCGCAAGAACCGGCGCAGCGTGTCGGCGGTGCGCCGCGAGAAGACGCGGCGTTCGACCTCGGTGCCGTATTGATACACCAGCCG
>JAAXMC010000107.1:3344-6510 GCA_013036315.1 Vulcanimicrobiota bacterium | reverse complement strand
TTACAGTTTTTTCAAACACTTCGTCATCCCGATTCAGTCCACGCTGGTCATCGGCGAATACAACGAACCTCAAACGCCGCTATCGACGTCGCGCGCCGACTTAAACTTTGCCTTCGGTCCGGCGCTGTATCACTTCTTGGGAAGCGATCTTAGCGCGAGCGTCAACGTGCATCAGTTCGCCTACGGCACCGGCGACATGAAAGCCAGCATCCAGCAGTACGCCACGCTCTCAACGGCGCTCGGCAATCACGTCGTCAACGCCATCACGTACAACGAGACCAATTATAACGGGCCGCCGTTCGTCCCGTTCAACACGCTCGATCAGCAGCCGACCTTCAACTACAAGACCGCTGCCGACGTGCTGCGATTCTTCAACAGCGACTTTTACAATCTATCGCTGAGCTTCAACACGTCATTCAACCGCTCGGCGCAACCGGTTCAGTACCAATTAGCGGTCCGGCCGTCACGCCGTTCGTACGTTGCGCTCGGCGGCGCGTTCATCCCGGGATCGGGCAACGGCTTTTTCTCGACCAACGTGCAGTTCTCGACGCCGTTCGGAAACGGTTCGACCCTCCAGTTCATCGGCGACATCGACTGGAAGAACAAAGGCCGCATCATCAACAAGAGCATCTACTGGAGCCGCATCATCGGCGACTGCTATCAACTGCAGCTTCAATACAACCAAGCCGCGCGCCAGTTGAATCTCACGTTGAACTTGCTCGCATTCCCCTCACACGGCGCCACGTTCGGCTTGAACAGCAGCGGTTCGATCATTCCGACGAGTTTCAACGGCAGTTTCTAGGCTTAAAGACCGAGCATAAGGCCGCCCGGGAACCACTGGCCCTGTCCCACTTTTACAATAGCCAGTCAGGGTCGGGTCGCCCGGGAATGTGTGACATTTTCGAGCCGGCCACGGATGGCCGCTTCAAAACTTTGTTTTCTCGAAAATGCACTCAAGCGGCAAAAAAACATGGAGGTTTTTTTGCCAGCGGTTTCCGGGCGACCCGACCCTGACTGGGTATACACGCCCCATGCAACAGACTATCGAATGTGCGCACGACCTGTGCAATTGCACGCTGACCGCCGAGGTGGAGACGGAAGAGTACTGCAGCCCGGCTTGCAAGGATGATGAAAGCGGCGGGATCGAGATGGACGCCTGCAATTGCGGGCACCCGCCGTGCGACGCGCCCTAACTATTTGCTGTTGATGATCTCGCCGCCGGCGATCTGCGCGCTGCCGGGCGTGACCTGCGGCCAACCGGCGACGGCGTTCCACGGCAGATCGAACGTGGTCGATATATCGAATCCCGGCGAGCCATAAGTAAACGACGTGTCTTGCGGGCCGGCGAGGCCTGGGGCGTCGATCGGCTGGCCCGAACCGTTGGTCGTAAACCAGTTCGCGTACCACAGCGTCGGATTCGCCGCCGGCACTGGAGACGGCGTTGGAACGATCCCGTCGAAGAGATGGCGGTCGAAGGTCACGGTGAACTGCGTGTTCTGGCTGTTGCTGTTTAGATTATATTGAAGTTGCTGCGGTGTGTATTGAATGATTTGCGGTATCGCGACCTGTCCTCCGCCGACACCGGGCTGGCGAACGTACTGCACGACTTGCGCCTGCGAGAGTACGCCGTTGCCCCCGACGATGATCGCAAACCAATAGTTGGCGTAGTTCGTAAGGTAGCCATTGGCATAGGGCATGCCGCCGGCCGTGGACGTATTGAACATGATGACGTATTGGACATTCGTGAAATCCATCGGATGAGCGGTCGTGAACTTCACCTGCATGAAACCGGACGGCAGTCCCGAAGGCGTGGACGAGCGGTCGGGAGTCACTTGTTTGCCGCAAGCAGCGAACGTGAACGCCGCGATAGACACGACGAACAACAATTTGCGTAGCACATTCACCTCCGTCATCGTTTCTGCTTTCAGCGCGGTCGCGCTTGCGCTTGCTTTTCCCAAACCAGGGCAAGCGTGGCTCGCCCCGCTGGCGGCGGCGGGCCTGTTCTGGGCTTGGCAACGGCTCTCCTGGAAACGTGCATTTTTCGCCGGATGGTTCGCCGGAACGATCTTTTTCGCGATAAATTTCTCGTGGTTCACATACACCGTTGGGGATTATGTCGGCGGGTTTGCCTTCGCCGTGGTACTGATACCCGCAATCGTCGAAGGCCTGACCTTCGCTGCGAGCGCCGTAGCGGCGCGTGCGGCCCAACGTTTTGCGCCGGCCTTGTTCGCCCCGGTCGCGGCCGCGGCCGCGTTCACGGTTTTTGAATGGCTGCGATCGATTGGATCGCTCGCGGTGCCGTTTGCGCAGATCGGCTACTCGCAGACCTCGACGCCGCTGGCGGTGTTCGCACCGTACGTGGGCGCTTTCGGCGTCACGTTCGTCTTAATGCTGTTGGGCGCGTCCATCGCGCAAGCAATTGCGATGCGCAACCCGCGCGCGCTCGCGAGCACGGCGGCGATCCTGGCCGTCGCGTGGTTGGCGTGCTACGCTGCGTGGCCCGCGCGGCACGACCGGCGGCAGCCGATCCTGCGAGTTGCAGCGGTGCAGGGCAACATCGCGCAGACTATCAAGTGGAACCCGCAAGCGTTTTGGCCGACGGTCAATACGTACGTCACGCAGACTCGCAACCTTCAGCCGCTGAAACCCCAACTCGTCGTTTTGCCGGAGACGGTTATTCCGACCGATTTGAACGCAGACGATCCGGCCGGAGTGCGGCGCCTGGTGCGTTCGGAATTCGCCGGCCTTGCCAAGACGCTGCGCACCACGCTCGTCGTCGGCAGCTTGGAAGCGCGCGCAGGAAAAGAATACAACGCGCTCTTCACGTTCGATCCGAACGGGACGCTCGCGAACGTCTATGAAAAACGCCAGCTCGTGCCGTTTGCCGAATCGTTTCCCGGCGAGCGGTGGTTTTCATGGCTGCCCGATGTAAACTTGATCGGGCGATTTTCGGCCGGACGTGACGATACGGTTCTCTCGGCCGGCGGCGTAAAGTTTGCGCCGCTTATCTGCTGGGAGTCAGCGTTCGCCGATCTCGTCCACGCGCAGGTTGCGCGCGGCGCGCAATTCTTGGTCGTGGCAACCGACGACGCGTGGTTCGGCGAAAGTTCGGGAACGTTTCAACACGCGCAGATCGCGCAAATGCGCGCAATCGAAAACGGTGAAT
>JAAXMC010000107.1:0-3333 GCA_013036315.1 Vulcanimicrobiota bacterium | reverse complement strand
GGGCGAATCTGCAGCTCGGGCTCTTTATTCATGCCGTAGGGAGTGCGCGCGTAGGTTTTATCGTACGTCAGCGTATACGCCGCAATGCTGTTGCTCCATTGCAACAAGTCGTTGAAGCTGCCGGTGGAGTTACTGCTCGCGTTGTTCAGGCCGTAATTCGTGCGCGACGAGCTGAGGTTGAAGCTCAGGCTGTTTTGGAGCGAGGGTCCGAACGTGCGCGATTCGGTAAAGCCGAGGTTGTCGGTTGCCGATTGCGTGCTGATGCTGCTGTGCGCAAACGAGTAGTTTTGCGTCGCGTGCGAGCCGTTGTGCACGATCGAACCGCTGAAGTTTTCGTTGGGCGGCAAGTTCACGAGCGGTCCAAAGTTGCTGTTATAGCCGAAAGCGAAGTGCGCCCGCAACGCTTGCGAGAAATTCTCGGTATCCTGCGCGTTGAGGTTGGATGTCGTCGTCTGCGTGCGCCTGTCATGGATGCCGTAAAAATCGACCGACGACTGCCGCTTGCCGCTGCGCTTGGAAAGAAAAGCCGTGTACCCTAGGCCGATGCCTTGACGCGAGTAGTACTCGACTCGGTAATAGCCGTAGAAGTATTGATCGCGTCCGAAGCCCGGTTTGGCCTTGATGAAAAAGCCTTGATACGAATTGTAGCCGATCTCCGGAAAGAACGAGGGACGTTGGCGGTCGTCCTCGATGCGGCGCAGCGGAATCACGACCTTCGGTAAAAAGAACACCGCGACGGCGCCTAGGAAAAGCACGGCTTTACTGATGACGAGGCGGTCGCCGGGGTAGACGTCGATGGTGCGGCCGGTGATGTGGTAACCGGCCCGCGGCCGTTCGCACGTCGTCACGTTGGCGTAATCGCCGTGCGCCACGCCGTGCTCGTCGGACTTCAAATCTTTTGCGCTGAAGTAGACCAGACCGTGCTCGACGCCTTGCGAGCTTTCGCCGCGCCCGTTTATCAGGTCTGCGCGCTGCGCGATCGTGTCGAATTCGATTCGGTCCGCGTGTATGATCGACGTGTCGGTATTGTTGACGATATACGGATTTCCGGTCACGCTGATAGTTTTGAATCCATCGTAATGCGCGCGGTCGCCGATCAGCACTTCATCTTGGTAGAAAATGTGCACGTTGCCGGTCGCGTCGCCCGGAGCGCCCGGCTTGGTGGCGTTGCCGACGAATTTGTCGGCCAGCACCGCTACGTAACCCGGCTGCAGCGTCGGCGCGGTAACCGGCGTCGGTGAAGGCGACGGCGTCGGCGAGCCGTTCGGCACTATCGACGGCGCGGCCGAACCGCGAATCAAGAAAACGGGGCCGGCGCTCGCGCGCGAGGTGGGCGTTGCCGTTGGAATCGGCGGCGGCGTTACGGGAGCTCCCGTGGGAATCGGCGTCGCGTAGAGTTGGCCCGGTGCGAGCGGAGCGTTCGGAACTGCCGCGCTGGCCGTCGGCGACGGCGTCGGCGTAACTTGCGCGACGGCTCCGTTCAGTCGCGCCGCGCACGTGGTTGCGTTCAAGAGCGCGACCGCGCGCATCGCCTGCGGGTCCGTCGCAGGATCGAAGACCGATTCTGCGGACATCGCGCGCTCCGGAACCGGCGACGGAACCGGCGACGGAGCTGGCGCCGGCAGCGGCGCGGGCGTGAGCAGCGGCGCGGGCCGCGGCGACGGAATTCTCGCGGGTACTGGGACCACCGCAACAGCTTGCTGCGCGACGCGCCGCTGCGCACTCTTATAAGGATGGCGAGGCACGATGGCGACCGCGCGATGCGCAATGTGCGGCTTGAAGATCCTCGGCGAGGGAACAACCGGCGCGGGAGCCGCCGTAGCCTTGGCTACTGCGAGCGTTGCCGACGGAAGTGGCGAGAGCTCGGGCAGCGGCGTCTCCAATGCGAGCGGATCGGGGGCGGACCGCTGCGTGTCTTGCAGGCTCGCGCCGAGTAAGTTCGCGCCGCGCAGATCGGTGCGAAGCAGGTTCGCACCCTGCAGGTTGGCATCGCGGAAGTCCGCTTTTTGCAGGTTCGCCGTTTCGAGATTGGCGCCGAGCAGATCTGCGTGCCGCAGGTCAGCGCGGTAAAGGTTCGCCCCATAGAGGAGCGCGCTTTGCAGATTTGCTTTTTGCAAATTGGCGCCTTGCAAAATCGCGTCTTGCGAGTTGACAGACTGCAGGTTGGCCCGCACCAGGATCGCGTCTTGCAGATCGGCGCCCCGCAAATTCGCATTCTGCAAATTCGCGCCGGTCAGGTTCGCGCGGCGCAGGTTTGCGCCGCTCAGATCGGCGCCTTGCATATCCGCATTTTGCAAATTGGCGTTTTGAAAATTGCGGCTGTGCAGATGCGCATCTTGAAAGTTGGTCTCTTGTGCCGCCGCGGCGATCGGCCCCAGGCCGGTGAGGAGTGCGGCCGCGCACACGATCGCGCGGATCGCGCGCCTTTTAAACCCGAACATGACGCGGCCTAGTGCTCTTCGTACCAAAGCAAAGCCAGGCCGACGCCTCCGAAGATGATGTTAGGCAGCCACGCTGCGAGGTACGGGCTGATCCGCCCGGTACTGCCCAGCGCCGCGCCGGCTTCAAGAAGCATGTAATAAGCGAAGAACGCAATGACCGAGAGCGCCATTCCCATCAGGCGCCCTTTTTTTCCGAAGATGATCGCGAGCGGCAAGGCCAGCAGCACCGCAACCAAAGCCGAAAACGGCAGGGCGAGCTTGTCGGCGAGGTTGAGCTCCAGGTCGCCAAGAGCTTCGCCGCCCACGCCTTGCGCGCGCAGCGCCTGTACGCGTTCCCGCAATTGTTTCGAGTTCATCGTCCATGCGTCGTTGTTTTCGCCGCTCATGAATTCGGTCGCGTTTTCAGCCAACGGCAGTCCGGCCGTTGCCTGCGAGCGGTCCACTTGCGACGTGAGATACCCTTGCGGGTTGTAGAATGAAAGAATCACGCCGTTCAACACCAGGGTCGGGCCGTCAATGTGGGCGGTTTTTGCTTGAATGGTCTCGTTCCAGTAACCGCTGCGCCCGGGTTTGAAGATTTGCACGCCTTCCATGGTTTTTCCGTCGGCGAGAACGCGGCTCACGTAGAAAACGGTATTGGTGCTGGGATCTTTGCGAAAGAATTGCGGCTCAACCGGCAGCGCCGACGTGTGATAGATGATCTGGTAAAACGTGCGCGTGGAAAGATCCACGGCTCGCGTTGCGACAAACTCGTTCATGCCCCAGGCGAACAGAAATGTCGCAAAACCAAAAACTATCGGAGTCAGGGACAAACGCCAGAGTGACGTTCCCGACGTCCTGATCGCGTTGACCTCGTTGTCGGCCATGAGCCGTCCGACGCCGAGCAGCGTTG
>JAAXMC010000106.1 GCA_013036315.1 Vulcanimicrobiota bacterium | reverse complement strand
CGCGGTGCTGGGGGACAAATTAGTTCGGCCTATTAGCCGATGGTCGGCGGTACGGTCGATCCGACCACGAGAGCAATCGCCAGAGCTAAAACAATTGGATCCACGTCAAAAACTCTCCTCAAAAAAGCTGGGGATTATTGATAAGAGGATAGCCTGGCACGGCCGTAGCGTCTCTAATTAAATATCAGTATGCTGTTTCGCCCTTAGGATATGTTTGATGTCAGGGCAGTAGGCCGCGGGTACGGGCAACTATTAAGGCCTCATTACGACCACTGCAGCCCAGCCTCTTAATGATGTTCTGAATGTGTGTCTGGATCGTGTAGAGGCTTCGTCCCGTCTCCTGGGCGATTTCCTTAGGGGTTCGTCCCGCAGCCAGCGCTTCCAAAATCCGGATCTGAGCTTGCGTCAGCTCGTCGGAAACATCTGCGCTCCCGTCAAGGCAACGCTCCACGGCAAGCTCGAGCACGCGCGCCAAACCCCCATAGCCTGTAGCAGTCATGCCGGCAAGATGATCGAGCAGATCATCCTTCACGTGCGAGCCTCTGCCGAGACGGCATACCGCGACCACCGCATTCCGGATCGCTTGTATAGCCGGGCCGTAGTCTGGATGTTTTCCCTGCAGAATGCGCTGAGCGTTTATCTGCCGGCCCGCAAGACCTTCCACCGCCGCGCAGACAAGCTTAGTGATTTCATTTTGACGCTCGGCATGAGGTAGCCGTGACTTAATATTCTCGACTTCGACCAGTGTTTGCGTAGTCAATGCCAAGGCTTGATCTCGCCGTTTGTCCGCGAGCAAAAATAGCGCGTCGCTGGCAGCATTAAGGGTGCGGTCAAAATCAAACAGTCTTGCGTTCCCAGCAACGGTTGCCATTAGCCGATGCGCTTCATCAAACTTTCCTTGCCACGCGGCCGCGAAAGCCCGGACGGGCACCACGTATACTAGGCGGTTAACATCACTTGTTGCGACGGCCGCCAGTTGCTTTTCTAAAGTCTGAAGCCGCTCGGAATTCCCACGTCGCCCCTCGATGTCCATCAATTGTAGGAGAGCGGTCTGCAGGTTCACTCGATCACCGGCCTTCATAGAGGCGGTTGACGCTTGCTGCGCATACCAGATTTCCTTCGTGATGTCGCCTTCGTAGAACAACGCAATACTTGCTAATGAGGAAAAAACTCGGCCTGCCAGCCCGAATAACCCCTGCTCTGAGGCCAAGGCAGCAGCCCGCTTCTGAACCGTTAGAACTCGTTCCAACGGAAGGCCCAACTGGACCATAGCAATACCTAGCCGATGGAGAATCTTTGCACGATCTTGGTCGTCTTCAACATCCCCTACCAATGAGTCGGCTTCCTCAACGGCGTTTTCCGCATCGCTTATACGACCAGCGTAAGCGTAAGAGACTGCGAGGAGACTAATAATCTCGCCGCGCAAATTGCTCGGAAGTTTCGTGAACCTAAGCGGCTCAAGCACTCCGGCGATATCCTTCATTTGGTTTGCCATTATCACGGCCAACTTGATGGAAAGGACGGCCCTCAGCTTCTCTCCGCTAACTTCTGCGATTGCACGCTGCAAGAGCGATTCGGCCCTGTCTAGTCGCCCGACATCCGCCGCAGTCATTCCACGGATACCTAAGACAATTGGGTTAGTCGCGCGAATGTCGTGCGTTACAACTTCTAGGGCCTGTTGCACAACATCGCCGTGACCCTGGTCGGAAAGTTCGAATCCGTGTAATTCCAACAACCGTAGCACGTTCGGGACCGAACCAGCTTGAGTAAATATACTTAGCGCTGATGCTATTTTGTTTGCAGCTTCGAGAGATTTAGCAACCTTAAGCCGAACAGTTGCTACGGTAGCATCACCTCGTAACTCAAGCTGGTGTTGTAAAAAATCGCGGAACAGATCATGACATCGGTAGATTGACGGTCGCTCTGGATATATGAACGCCACGCGGTCGCGGAGGTTCTCAATTGTGCCCTTCGCACGCGTATATCCGGCTTTACGAAGGACCTCTAGGTCAATCTCGTCGAGATATGAAACAAAGTGGAGTAAGTCTTGCTCGTCGCTTGTCAGCCCACGGTACACTTGCTCGGCCAGGTAACGGTAAACCATTTCCCGAGTGCTTGCGGTGATATTTCGGAGGTCAACTGATCTCGTCGAAGAGCGCAGCGCAAAACTTAACGCCGTCGGCCAGCCGTCAGTCATCGACAAGAGCTCGCTGAGCTCTTCATCCCGAACGGCAACGCGGGCCGCTCGAGCGGCTAGTCGCGCCTCGTCTAAAGTGAAGCGTAAGTCTTGGTCGTCAACGGTTAGGTCCATGTCGCCGTATGCGAGCCAGGACCCTACTGGCAGATCAAGTGTAGATCGTGACGCGAGCAGCCATCTCGTGCGGCCTTTCGTACGATCAATCAATGAGGAAAGGAAACGTGTGACCTCTGGATCGGCCTCCGTAGTATGAAGGTCGTCGATTGCGATCACGCCGGCATAGCCCTTAATATGTGAATGCATCCACATTGCGAGGTCCGTACCTGATGTCTTCGAGGCGCTGTTTGCCTCATAAGCTGCCGTAAGTGTTTTTCGAGCATCCGGCGCCACGTCGGACATCGCCTCCGAAAACCCGCGCAAAAAACCCAGTAGCTTTGCGTGTTCCGGCCGCACGTTAAATCGTACGTGTGGGTCACTCACACTTTCCAGGTATTGGTTAAGTGCCAGTGATTTTCCGTAACCCGCTGGGGCAACGATCAGAACGATCGGTTGCGCAGCAGCCATTCCGATACGTTCAATAAGACGGGGACGAACAACAGGCGTGAAAACGCCGCCTCTTTCGATTCGTCCGTCGGCCGAAACTGGCCTAATCATCAGCGAGAGCCTTAGGTTGTTATGGGAGTCGCTCCTCCAAGCTCTTAGCGCTTTACAATCTCTGAAAGCAAACCCAAGCGACGAGCTTCGGCCAGCGCCTCTTGTCTCCCGTTGCATTCGAGCCTTTGTACGGCTCGCTGAATGAGAGTCCGCACCGTATGTACACTACGCCTCGATCGAGCGGCGATTTCTTTCGGCGAGTAACCCGCCTCTAGTGCCAGGAGCATCTCGCGCTCGGCTTGTGTGAGTCGAGCGTCCTTCGACCGCACATCACGATTCTCAGATAACCATCTTCTCACGCACGATTCCACTGTTCGTGCCAATCCGGCATATCCCGATTCTTCCAGAGATTGAAGCCTAGACGAACACTCTGTCTCCCAATCGCCACGGGCGTCGATCATAACCGTAACAGCATCTCTCAAGGCTTGTGCCGGCTTCTGTATGTTATCTGGAAGCATGCCCAAAACTCGCTGCGCCCGAGCATAGCGGCGATCAAAAGTTTCCGCGATCACGCAAAGCAAAAGCGCTACAGATCTCTTAGTCGCGCCATATGAATGTGGTTCACTGCACGTCTTGTACCCTAAGATCGCCTGCGCGACTAGTAGTTTGCTTAATGCGGACTGGCCCGTCGCCGCTGCATACAGCGCGTGAGTGGCAATATTGAAGATCTGGTCAAAATCGTAATAGCCATAGCCGGTCGTCGCGAGTTGGCCCATTAATTCAAGCGATTCCTCAGGCCGTCCCTTCCACGCTAACATCGTTGCACGCGTATATAGTTGAATGCTCTGACTTCTTCGAACGTCGGACGTAGCTGCTTCGTGAATCCGTGACAGTAGTGACTCTAGCGCTTCCAGATCACCTAAGTTTATTTGCGCGGTTATCTCGTAAGCCAGAGCAGAATGGACCGCAACCCGGTCTCCACTCTTAGCGGCCGCTTCCGAGGCGTGGTGCGCAGATTCAAGTGCACGCTTTGAATCGTTCAAATAAAACAGTTGGGCCATGCCGAGCGCATTAAACGCCCTTGCCGCAAGGCTAAGCATCCCAATACGCTCGGCTAAGGATGCCGCATCCGACAGGTTTTCCAAGACCTCAACGCCGGACAAACTTATACTCATACGCGCGATACCTAAGCGCAGCAGTATTTTCGCACGAACCTCGTCCGACTCTATAATTGGAGAAATCCGTTCCGCATTCTGGATCCTAATTATGGCCTGATCTGAATCTTTTGAGAGGGCGCTGTCGACGGCGAGAAGTGCCTCAAGTTCACCGTGGAGTTCAATCGCACCAGACGTGTTCGAAAGCGGTATTAATAGATCCGCAATCGGTCGAGCCTGGTTTCTAAGCAGAATTGCGAGAGCAAGTCCAAGCTTTAATTTGACATTGGGCCCCAATTCAAGAGCCATGGCCCTTCTGAATAATGCCTCCGCCCTGTCAAAGTGCCCCGCGTCCGCTTCACGCTGAGCTCGCAAACCCAGAATGACAGCATTGGACGTTCGCGCGTCCTGCGGCAAAACCCGAAGGGCTTCTTCGACTACGTCGCCATGCGAATGATCCATGAGATCGAATCCGTGCCGATGCAAGATGCGCAGAACTTGATCATTCGCCTTCAGTCGCGAGTAAAGGCGCAGCGCGGCAACGATATTGCCGACATCCTCAAGGGCCGTCGCCGCTTTAGCCTGAAACGCGCGAGCCCGTACCGGGTCGCTAATTTCGAACTGACGGGTGAGAAAATCGCGAAATAGATCGTGGCATTTGTACGATCCGGGAGCTTCAAGCGAAAGGAACGTTGCCCGTCTTCTCACCGTCTCTAGGATCTGGGCGCAATCCGGATAGCCCGCTGCCTCTATCACACGCACATCAACCGACGGTAAGTATGACGCCAGGTGCAAGACCTCTCGTTCGCCGGCAGACAATTCCTCATACACTTGCTCGGCTAGATATTGAAAGAGCATTTCGCGCGTCGCGCTCGTGAGATTCGCGCCCTCGATGACGGCAGAATTGCGTAAGGCAAGGGTTAGGGCCACGGGCCAACCGGAGGTTGCATCCATGATTCCGCGCAGAACCGGCTCAGCGAGCGGGCCCTCCGAACGTTCCGAAAGCTCGCGCATTTCATCTTCGCGGAACGTCAGGTCGCGATCGCCGATGACGAAATGCGCATCGCCATATGCGAGCCAACTCGCAACCGGCAGATCCAATGTGGAGCGTGTCGCCAGAACCCATTGTATGCGCGCCTTCGTGCGCGCAATTAAGGAAGCTACGAACCGCGAGATATCGACGTCGTCGCTCGCGCGGTGAAAATCGTCGATGACGATAATCCCCTCGAAGGTCTCGAGGTGCGCGGCCATCCAGCGCGCCATCTCGTTGCCGGGCGTGGCTGCGAGCGCGCTGTTCTGCGATGCCGTCGCAACGGTTTTAGGCAGCGCGGGGAACGAAGGCGAAAACGCTTCAGCCACGCCGCGCGCAAAACCGAGAAGCGTATTGTGCTCGGCTTGGACGTCAAAACGCAGATAGGGGCGCGATCGTTGCGCCAGCCAGTGCGAAAGCGCCAACGACTTTCCGTAACCTGCAGGAGCAACGATGAGGATAATGCGGCCGGCAGCCGCAATCTCGATGCGCTGCATTACTCGCGATCGAATAATCGGCGCAAAAAACGCCTGCCCGGCAGGTCGCGTAACGTCGGCCAGCCGCGTCACCTCGCGGGACCTACGACGAAAGCTCTGGAGCCCCTCCGCGACGACGGCCACACCCGAGAGAGGCTCCTGTATCGATCATAATGCTGGAAAGGACGTACGGACCATACGGCAATTGCTGTACGGCGCGCG
>JAAXMC010000105.1 GCA_013036315.1 Vulcanimicrobiota bacterium | reverse complement strand
CGTAACGAACATGCTGCGCAAGAAAGGCGTCGTCGGCAAATTCGTCGAGTTTTACGGCCGCGGCCTTTCGAATCTGCCGGTCGTCGATCGCGTGACCATCGGGAATATGTCGCCCGAATACGGATCGACGTGCGCGATCTTTCCCATCGACGCGCGAACGCTGGATTATCTCCGCCTAACCGGGCGCCGGCCCGAGCAGATCGCGCTGGTTGAAGCATACGCGAAAGCGCAAGATCTCTTCCGTACCGACGAAACGCCGGATCCGTTGTTCAGCGACACGCTCGAACTCGATCTCGGCACGGTCGAACCGTGCTTGGCGGGGCCGCGCCGTCCGCAAGACCGCGTACCGCTGCACGACGTAAAACGCACGTTCAACATCGCCCTCGCGGAGTGGCAAGCCCTGCGCGATGCAAAGCCGGGCAGCAACGACGCGCGGATGGAAAGCGAAGGCGGCGGCGGCACGGCCGTTCTTGCGAACCCGAAAGCGGAAATCGCCGACGGTTCAGTGGTGATCGCGGCCATCACGAGCTGCACCAACACGAGCAATCCCAACGTGCTGATCGGCGCGGGCCTGCTCGCGCGCAACGCGCTGAAACGCGGGCTGAAAACGAAACCGTGGGTCAAGACGTCGCTCGCGCCCGGCTCGAAGGTCGTGACCGAATACCTCAAGCGCGCCGGTTTGCAAAAATACTTGGATCAGCTGGGTTTTTATCTGGTCGGATACGGCTGCACGACCTGTATTGGAAACAGCGGGCCGCTGCCGCTCGAAATCGCGGAAGCGGTCGCCGAACAAGATGCGATCGTGGCGGCGGTGCTTTCGGGAAACCGCAACTTTGAAGGGCGCATTCATCCGCAGGTTCACGCGAATTATCTGGCCTCGCCTCCGCTGGTGGTGGCGTATGCGCTGGCCGGCCGCATGGACGTCGATCTTACGAGCGAACCTTTAGGCGCCGACGACGCCGGCAATCCCGTCTACTTAAAAGATATCTGGCCGGACGATGCGGAGATATCAAAAGTGATCGCCGAAGCGATCAGCGACGAACTCTTCAAGGCCAATTACAGCAACGTGTTCGCGGGCGATGAGAATTGGGCGAAGCTGCACGTGCCCGCCGGCGAACGGTACGCTTGGGATCCGAAATCCGAATACGTCAAGCGGCCGCCCTATTTCGAACGCATGCCGGCCGAACCGCCGGCGCTCGGCGACGTGCGCGGCGCGCGCGTGCTGGTCATGGTGGGCGACAGTGTGACGACCGACCACATCTCGCCGGCAGGCAACATCGCGCGCAACAGTCCCGCCGCCAAGTATTTGATGGAACACGGAATCGAGCCGCCCGATTTTAATTCCTACGGCGCGCGGCGCGGAAACCACGAAGTGATGATGCGCGGCACGTTTGCCAACGTACGCTTGCGAAATCTCTTGGTTCCCGGCGTCGAAGGCGGGTACACGCGCTTGTTGCCCGGCGGCGAGCAGATGTCGATCTACGATGCGGCCATGCGCTACAAGGCAGAAAACATTCCGTTGCTGGTGCTGGCCGGTAAGGAGTACGGCTCCGGATCTTCGCGCGACTGGGCCGCCAAGGGCCCGCATCTCTTGGGCATCAAGGCCGTGCTGGCCGAGTCGTTCGAGCGCATTCACCGCAGCAATTTGATCGGCATGGGCATTTTGCCCCTCGAATTCATCGGCGGCGCGGATCGTTCGACGTACGCGCTCACGGGTGAAGAAGTCTACGATATTACCGGCTACAGCGAAGGGATCAAGCCGGGCATGCACGTGGACGTTCGCGTCAGCGGTCCGCACGATCGTTTCCTCGATTTCAAAATGCTGCTGCGCATCGACACGCCCAACGAAGCGGAGTATTTCCGGCACGGCGGCGTGTTGCAGTTCGTGCTGCGCCAGTTGCGATCGCGCCGCGCTAGCGCGTGATCAAACGCGCCGAATCGGAAGAGCGCTTCACGCGCCGGCTGGAGGCGTTCTCGGACATCGTTATCGGTTTTAGCCTAGCCCAGTTGGGTGTCCAACTTACGGTCTCCGAGAAAGGTTTGAACTTTCTCATGAGTCCGCTCGGTCTGGTTTCGTTTCTTTTCCCGTTCGCCATCATTTGCTCGGCGTGGTTTTTTCATCATCGTCTATTTTCGCAACTCTTCATTCCCAAAACGTGGCCCGTCGTGTTGAATTTTGCGTGGCTGGCCTCGGTCGTGCTGGTTATTTTTGCGGCCGAGGCCTACACCAAACTGGGAACGGTGCAGTCCATGCGGTTTTATTTTGGATGCTATGCGCTGGTTTACGCCCTGCTGACCGTCCAATATCTGATCGCGGTTCGCTACGC
>JAAXMC010000104.1 GCA_013036315.1 Vulcanimicrobiota bacterium | reverse complement strand
ACCGCGTGCTTCAGCTCGCGTCCGCTTCGCGCGCGCCGTTCGAGTTCGCGACGCAATCTTCCGAGCGCGAGCGGCGCCGCCGCCTCGCCGTCTATCCGGCCGAAGCCGGTTGCAACGGCGAAAAGGTAACTGTCGGCCGCCAATTGTTGCGAGAGACAGCAACCGCGATCGCCGCTTACCGCTACGGCCACGGCAGGGCCTGCGCTTCGATTATCTCGATGCGGGTGTTTCCCACGTCGATATGGTCCCCACTTTTCACCTCGATGCCCTCGGCGGAAAGGCGTTTTCCGTTAAGAAATGTGCCGTTCCGGCTTCCCAAGTCCGTAAGAAAGAGCGCGCCGCCGGCCGCCTGCAGCGCCGCGTGTCCGCGGCTGGTTTCCGGATCGGCCAGCGGTATGTCCGCATCAGAAGAACGGCCGATGACGCGCGGCGGTTGGCCCTCGGAGACCGTGAGCTCCGCCACTCGATCGTTCACGGCGAGCACCAGCCGGATATCCTGCGGCACGCGCGGCGCGGGCGTAAAACGCCGGCGCCCGACGATCGCGCCGAAGACGGCGAGCGCGCCGAGTATCTCAAGCGATCCGATGCGCATCTCCGCGGGGAACGTCACGGTTTTTCCACGCGCAGCTCGGCGTGGCCGAAAGCCACGACGTCGCCGGGGTTTAACACGGCCGTGTCGATGCGTTCTTTATTCACGTAGGTGCCGTTGGTAGAACCGGCGTCGTGCACGACGAGCGCGCCGTTTTGCACGTCGAACAGCGCATGAATTCGTGAAACGCTCGGATCGGGCAAGTGCACGTCGCTATCGAGGCTGCGGCCGACGCGGGCGGCTCCGCTGATCCGAAACTCAGGTTCTGCTGCAATCCCGCCGAGCACTCGTAGCAGATAGGCGCTGCGGACGCGCGCGGTTTCATCTTCTTCCGTCGCAATTTCAACGGCGCCGGCCACCATGTCCGAGCCTTCGCGCAGCTCTATGCGCAACGGCCGCTCGAAATGAATGCCGACGCGCTCTCCCACGTCCGCCAGCAGCGCGACCCACTCGCCTTCGAGATACGCGCGATGCGGCGAGAGCCGAGCGAAATCGTCGGCGTGGACGTAGACCGCGTACTGCGACGGCGCAACGGCGCCGTCTTGCGCCGGGCGCGTGCGCGCTTCCATCGTCGCGACCAGTTTGCGCGCGATCTGAGCCGGCTCGAGATCGCTTGGAAACATATTCGCGAACGCACGCTCGACGAATGCCGCGCACATCTCCTCGACGCGTCCAAAAAAACTCACCGGCACTCCAAACGGGCCACGAAAAATCCGTCGCGCCCGTGCAATCCGGGCGGGACGAGGATGTCCGGAATCGCGCGCCGCACGTTGTGCGCGCGCAAGCACGCCTCGATCACCTCGGTCGTTTCACGCGGATCGGTCGAACAGACGGCATAGACGATCGCACCTCCCTGCGAGAGCTGCGGCGCCAGCGCTTCAAGCAGCGCGCGCTGCGTGAGCGCCAAGCGTTCGCCGTCGTCGGGACGCTTCCGCCAGCGCGCCTCGGGGTGGCGACCGAGAACACCCAAACCCGAACACGGCGCGTCGACGAGCACGCGATCCGCGCGCTGCGCCAAGATCGGCGCGGTCGCATCGCCGGCGATCGCCGTTATCTTCAATCCCGCCCCCTCCGCGCGCCGCTCGAGCGTCTCGATCTTCCGGCGGTCGCGATCGATAGCGATCAGCGGCCGCTCGCCGCTCAGCCGCGCCGCGATCTGCAAAGCCTTGTTTCCGCGTCCGCTGCACGCGTCGACGGCGACCTCGTCACCTTGCGGATTCAAAACGTCGACGACCATCGCGGAAGACTCGCTCTGCAGCCACCAGTCCCCGCCCGCCTCGCTTTCGCTCGCCGCAGCCACCGCGGCGCCGTCGAGAATCAGCGAATCGCCGGCGAGGTCGGAAAGGCGCGCGCTCACGCCGCGCTCCGCAAACCACGTTTGCAATTCTTCCCGCGTGCGTCTCCTGCGATTGACGGTGACCGCGGCCTGCGCGGGATCGTTGCACGCTTTCAGCAGCTCTTCGAGCCGCTCAGAGCCAAAGACACCGCGCCACTGGCGAACGATCCACGTCGGATAAGAATACAGCGTTCCGAAGAACTCGTCTTCGTCCTCAAAATCTGCGAGCACCGGCGCCGCCGGACGGTCGCGTAGAAACGAGCGCAGCACGGCGTTCACCAGCCCGGCCGTTCCGCGGTGTCCGTACTTTTTCGCGGTATTGACCCATTGGCTCACGACGGCGTGATCGGCAGCGGCGCTATACTGCAACTCGTACATCGCAAGCCGCAAGATTTCCACGATCGCCGGCGGCAGCGGCTTGCCGCGCTGTCCGACGTACGGCTGCAAATACCAATCCAGCGCGCGCCGCATCTTGATCGAACCGAACACGAGGTTGGTGCAAAAGGCGCGATCGCGCGGGTCAAGTTTTTCTTTTAGCGATCGGTATTCGAGCGCTTCCTGCGCACCGCGCTCGGTAGCGCCTTCGGCGGGAAAGACGTCACGGACGACTTGCAGCGCAACTTCCCGCGCGGTCATGTATCCTTCAGCAAGAAAGGCGCGCCGAACGATGCGCCTGTTTGCGGCGCGCGGTTCGGAGCGATCACTTCGAAAACATTGACGGCTCCGTCGCCGCACTGTACCACGAGCGCGTCGCCAATCATACCGGCGATCGCTCCCGCTTCGACCAGCGGACGGCTCCACTGCGCGACTTCGGCGCGCAAGATCTTCAGCGGCGTATTCGCAAGCGTCGCGCGCGCGGCCGGATTCGGTGCGAGCGATCGCACATGGTTGACGATGCGCCGGGCATCCCACGCCCAATCGATCGCAAGATCTTCCTTATGCAGCGGCCGCGTCAGCGTGACTCTGCCGCTTTGCGGGGTTCGCGGGAAAGCGCCGCCGCGCGCGGCGTCGATTGCGTGCGCCAGCGCTTGCGCGCCGAAACGCGCGAGCCGGTCGTGCAGCTCGCCGTAGTTCTCCGTTGGAAGAACCGGCGTCCGCTCTTGCAGGACGACGTCACCGGTATCCAATCCCGCGTCCATCAGCATGATCGTAACGCCCGTTTCCGCAGCGCCGTCGCGCAGCGCGCTTTGGATCGGCGTTGCGCCGCGGTATAACGGTAAGAGGCTGGGATGCACGTTGAGCGATCCAAGCTTCGGAATGTCGAGCAGCGCTTGCGGCACGATCTTGCCGTACGAAGCCAAGACGAAAAAATCGCAACCCGATCCGGCCAGCTCGCGCGCGAAATCGCGCAGCGACGCCGGTTGGTGAACCGGAACGCCGAGCGCTTGCGCGGCGGCTTTCACCGGCGACGGAGTGAGTTTGTGTCCGCGCCCGGCCGGGCGGTCGGGCTGAGTGACCACGCCCTGCACATCGGTGCGGTGCGCGGTAATCTCCAGGCTCGGCAGCGCGAAGGCGCTGGTTCCGAAGAAGAGCGTTTTCACATCTCTTCCTCTTCCTGTTCCTCCTTGGGCTTGGGCTTGCGGATGTTTTTTGCTTTATCGATATAGAGCACACCGTTCAGGTGATCGATTTCGTGCTGCAGGGCTTGCGCGAAAAGGTCGCCGCCATCGAGGCGCAGTTTTTTTCCGGTGCGGTCGAGTCCCGTTACGATCACGCGTTCGTACCGCGCGATATCTCCGATCAACCCGGGAACGGAAAGGCAGCCTTCGTTGAGTTCCGTTTCTTCTTTCGCGGATTCGATCTTTGGGTTGATCACAACGTGCTTGGTGCCCTCCGGATGTTCTTCGTCCTCACCCGTGTCGATGACGAAGAGCCGTTTGGAAACATTGATCTGCGGCGCCGCCAATCCTACACCCGGGGCGGCATACATCGTTTCGAACATATCGTCGATGAGCTGCTGGAACAGCGGATCCGGGATTTCCTTGGGGTCGACTTTTTTTGCCACGCGGCGCAGCACGGGGTGACCTTCCCTCACGATCGTGCGCACGTACGCCATTAGACTAGGCGCGCTCCCTGCGAACTCGATATAACACGTGGCGGCGCAACGGACTGCCCTCTTCGATGCGCGGATGGTCGAAGTCGCCGGCCATATCGCGGACCATTCCCAACCGCTGCATGACCCGCTGAGAACGAACGTTGATTGCCGTGGTAATAGCGACGACTTCATCCCAGCCGAGCTTTTCGAATGCAAAATCGAGCGACGCCTGCGCACCTTCGGTCGCATAGCCGTGGCCCCACGCGTCGAACGCCAAACGCCAGCCGACTTCGCGCGTCGGTGTAAACGGCATGTCGTAGGGAATATCTTCGATGCCGATCACGCCGGCAAAGCGCCCGGTCGCCTTAATCTCCGCAGCCCACATGCCATATCCATCGCGTTCGAGCTCCGCCTGCATGCGCGCGAGCGTTTTCACCGAGCGCGCGCGGTCGTAGAGCTGCGGAAAAAACTCCATCACGCGCGGGTCCGCGCTCATCTCAGCCCAAGCGTCGAGGTCGGCGTCGCGCCATTGGCGCAGGATCAGCCGCGGCGTTTCAATCGTGAACGGCATCGAGTATCTCTTGTTCTCGAGCGCGCGACAACCCCGCTTGCAGCGAATCGAGAGCGCGCGCGCCCGCCGCCCATGCGAATACGTCATTCACAGTATCGGATAGCGGGCGAACCACCAGACCTCGCGCACAAGCTCGATCGGCGGTCGTCCTCAACAGCGCGACAGCCGAGTCGGCCCGAGGAATCCACAACGGCAAGTCCGACCAGGGTTGCACGCCATGTGCGATCAAGAAATCTTCCTCTGCCCAGCGCATCTGTGGCTGCGAACCGCTCGCGAGCGAGCACGTCTCGATCAGATCGCCGAACGTGTACATCTCAGGCGGCACGACTACGTTGTACGTCCCGCCGGTGCCGCTGTGTACAACCCTAACGGCGAACTCCGCCGCGTCGCGAGCGTCGATGTACTGAATTCTCCGGTCGCCTGGAGGCGCGAGCACCTCACCGCCCGCCGCAACTCGCAGAACCCAGTAGCTAAAACGATCGGTTGGATCGTGCGGGCCGGCCACGAGCCCGAGCCGCAAGATTGTTGCGCGCTCGCCAAACGTGCGCTCCACTTCAGCCTCGCACAAACTCTTCAGAGCGCCATAATGCTCGTCGGAACGAATCGTGGGATCGACGCCTGCCGGCAGGTTGAGCAGCGGCGTATCCTCGTCCACCCTGTCCGGGCGTACTCGGTCGAGATCGTACACCGAGATACTCGACACGAAGAGATAGCGCTTCGTGCGAGACTCAAGAAACCGCACTGCATGTTTCACGACATCGGGCGTATATCCACTCGTATCGATCACCGCATCCCAGTTTTGCTCGCCGAGGAGGCCCAAATCTTCCTCGCGATCGCCTTTCAGGTGTCGGACATCGGCGCGCGGTGACGGATCGCTTACACCGCGGTTGAAAAGCGTCACACTATCACCGCGCGCGACGAATGCGTCGACAATGTGCCGGCCGACGAAACGGGAGCCTCCGAGAACCAAAATTCGGAGTGCGCTCACCTCAGCTACAGAATGTAGCTCGAAAGGTCGGCGTCCTTGACGATGTCTTGCAGTTTTGTACGGACGTAGGCGGCGTCGACGACCACCGGATCTTTCTTTTCGGGGGCGTCGTAGCTGACGTCCTCGAGCAATCGCTCGAGCACCGTGTGCAAGCGGCGCGCGCCGATATTCTCGGTTTGGTCGTTGACCTGCATCGCGAACTGCGCGAGCTGCTCGATGCCGTCGGGTTGAAAGTCGACGCTGACGCCTTCACTCGCCAGCAAAGCTTTGTACTGTTCGGTGAGCGCGTTTTTAGGCTGCGTCAAGATGGTTTTGAAATCTTCGGCCGTGAGCGAATCCAACTCGACGCGAATCGGAAAACGCCCCTGCAGTTCCGGGATGAGATCGGAAGGCTTGCTCATGTGGAACGCGCCGGCGGCGATGAACAAGACGTGATCGGTCTTGACCGCGCCATGCTTGGTGTTCACGGTGCTGCCTTCGACGATCGGAAGAATATCGCGCTGCACGCCCTCGCGCGACACGTCCGGGCCGCGCGCGCCTTCGCGCCCCGCGACCTTATCGATTTCGTCGATGAAGATGATTCCGTTTTCGCCCGCGCGGCGTATCGCTTCGCGCTTCACGGCGTCCATGTCGATCAATTTCGCAGCTTCTTCTTGCTCGAAGATGCGGCGCGCTTCGGAAACGGTCACCCGTTTGCGCACGCGTTTTTTCGGCAACATGCCGCCGAGCATTTCGCCTAAGTCGCCGCCGCCCTGGTCCATACCCGGGCCGATCACGCCGATCGGAAAGCTCGACGCTTCCTCCACTTCGATCTCGACGAGCCGCACGTCGTAAAAACCGCGTTCGACGTCGGCGCGGGCCTGCTCGCGCGTCGCCTGCACATCGGCGGTCGCGGTCGGCGCGGGCGGCGGTTGCGGTTGTTGTTGCGCTTGAAAATTACTGCCGAAGATCGAACCCAGCGTCGCGGCAAACGCATTGGGCTGCCCCTGCGCGGAAGGCGGACGCGTTTCGGGATGGAGCACGTCGATGACGCGTTCGACCGCCATCTTTTTCGCAACGTCTTCCACTTCGCCGCGGCGCTCTTCGCTGACCATGCGCACGGCCTGTTCGACCAAGTCGCGGACCATGGACTCGACGTCGCGGCCGACGTAACCGACTTCTGTATATTTTGTCGCCTCAACCTTGACGAAAGGCGCGCCCGTCAGCGACGCCAAGCGGCGCGCGATTTCGGTTTTGCCCACGCCGGTCGGTCCGATCATCAGAATGTTCTTCGGAATGATCTCCGGGCGCAAGTCCTCACGCACGCGTTCGCGCCGGTAGCGGTTGCGCATCGCGATCGCGACGGCGCGCTTGGCCTTCGCCTGCCCGACAATATATTTGTCGAGTTCCGCCACGATCGTGCGCGGCGTAAGTTCTAAAGCCTGCGGGGAGCCGTTCATAGCGTGACCACGTCGACCTTGTCGTTCGTGTAGATGCAGATCTCGCCCGCGATCTCGAGCGCTTTGCGGGCGATCTCTTCCGCGGAAAGGTTTGTGTTGCGCAGCAACGCAGCCGCCGCGGCTTGCGCATAGGGACCGCCGCTTCCGATCGCCGCGATGCCTTCGTCGGGCTCGATAACGTCGCCCGTTCCGCTGAGCACCAGCAAATGCTCGGCGTTGCCTACGATCAGCAACGCTTCGAGGCGGCGCAGCGCGCGGTCTTGGCGCCACTCTTTTGCAAGCTCGACCGACGCGCGCGTAATGTCTTTGAACTCGTTGAGTTTTCCCTCGAACTTTTCAAGCAGCGTCATGCCGTCGGCGGCAGAACCGGCGAAGCCCGCGATCACTTTTCCGCCCGCAACGCGCCGTACTTTGTGCGCGCCGTGCTTCATGATCGTTTTATCGACGGTCACCTGGCCGTCGCCCGCTACGGCGAGTTTGCCGTCCTTGCGAACGGCGAGAATCGTGGTGGACCGAATTTTCATTGCCTAGGCATGTACCCGCGCTCGCCCTATTGGGTTGCAATCAGCGGTCCGGCCGAGTTCGCGCGCAAAAGCTTGCACTGCTTCGAGCGCTTCCGCGGCCATCCGTTGTCGCCGGTCGCGTCTCGGCTCACGTCGCTGCCCGCGGCCCTCGACTCCGCTCGGGCGTGGTTCGACAGGCTCACCGTGACAATCTCGAATATACGCCCAAGTGACGTTCGCAGGTTGAAAGTCGTGCGTTTCGGTGTTTTGCAAATGCGCTACGACGGCGCCGAAAGCGGTACCCTGCGGAAAATCCACCGGCGGCAAACCGAGAATCTGTCGCGCCGCGTGAATGCCGGTCATCGCGCCGCACGCTGCGGCTTCGACATAGCCTTCTGCGCCCGTAATCTGTCCGGCGAAATAAAGCGCCTCGGTTCCACGCAATCGCAAGTGTGAGTCGAGCAGGCGCGGCGAGTCGATAAATGTATTGCGGTGCATAACGCCCAGCCGCAGCCATTCCGCGTTTTGCAAACCGGGGAGTTTACCGAACGCTTCTTTCTGCGCGGGCCATTTCAGCCGCGTTTGAAAACCGACGAGATTGTAGGCTGTGCCTTCGACGTTTTCTTTGCGCAATTGCACGACGGCATACGGAGCGAGGCCGGTACGCGGATCGCGCAAGCCGACCGGTTTGAGCGGGCCGTAACGTAGCGTCTCGTCACCACGGTCGGCCATCTCTTCGATCGGTAGGCAGCCTTCGAAATAACGCGCTTCCTCGAACGCTTCAGTCTCGTGGCGCGGCAGGGTGCGCAGATCGCGCAGCAGTTGCGTGTACTGCTCGCGGTCTAGCGGGATGTTGAGGTAATCCGCGCCGTCGCCTTTGTCGTACCGCGATTTGCGGTACATCTGCGATTCGTCGATCGACTCTGCTGCGACGATCGGCGAAGCGGCATCATAGTAATGAAGCCGCTTGCCGGCCAGCGCATCGATAGCCTTAAGCAGGTCATTGCTGGGCAACGGTCCGCACGCCACGATGACCGGTCGATCGAATGGAATCGTTTGTATCTCTTCGCGATGCGCGGTTATGCGCGCGTGCGACTCGATGCGTTGTTCGACCAGCTGCGCGAACACCGCGCGATCGACTGCCAGCGCACCACCGGCGGGCACGGCCGCTTCGCGGGCGGATCCGACGATCAGCGAATCGAGCGTCGCAAGTTCTTCTTTCAGCAGCCCGACCGCATTCTCGAGGGCCGCGCCGCGCAGCGAGTTGCTGCACACCAACTCGGCGAGGTTGGATGTTTTGTGCGCGGGGCCGGTTTTCTGCGGCCGCATTTCATAGAGATCGACGTAAACACCGCAGCGCGCAGCTTGCCATGCCGCTTCGCAGCCCGCCAGGCCGCCGCCGATGACCGTCAGTTTCACGACGCCCGCGGCGCGGAGATGACTTCTTTTGTGGGGAGCAGTTCGGCTGAAAGCGTGCCGACGTCGTGCGTCTTATCGGTTTTGCACTCGAGCGTCACCACGCCGCCGCGCTTGACCTTCGCGACGACGACGCCTCCGCAAACCGGGCAGCGTTCGGGTATGACGCGATCCCACGAGACGAAATCGCATCGCGGGTAGTTCGCGCATCCGTAAAACACGCGCCCTTTTTTCGAGCGCCGCTCCACGATCATGCCGCCGTCTTTGGGGCATTTCGCGCCGGTGTCTCGCAAGATCGGCCGCGTCGACTTGCACTCGGGATAGCCGGTGCACGAAATAAATCGTCCGAACCGACCGGTCTTGATCACCATCGGGCGGCCGCATTTCGGACAGATCTCGTCGGTCGGCTCGTCTTTGAACTCGAGCTTCGGCAATTTTTCTTCGGCTGCCGCCAGCTCTTTGGCAAACGGACCGTAAAATTTTTCGAGCAGCCCGACCCAGTCGGCTTTGTGGTCGGCAACTTTGTCGAGGTCGCCTTCCATCTGCGCGGTGAAATTCAAGTCGACGATATCGGGAAAGTGCTCGGCCAGCAAATCGTTGACGGCAAAGCCGATCTCCGTCGGCCCGAACCGCCGCTCGGCTTGCGTCACGTAGCCGCGGGCTTGGATTGTTTCGACAATCGTGCTGTAGGTGGAAGGCCGCCCTATGCAGTTATCCTCGAGCGCCTTGACCAGCGAGGCTTCGGTAAAGCGCGGCGGCGGTTCGGTGAAATGCTGTTTGGGATCGAGCCCGTGGAAATCGAGCACTTCGTTCTCGGTCAGCTTCGGCAAGCGTTTGGCATCCGCGGCTGCGGCTGACTCGTCGCGGCTTTCTTCATACAGTTTCGTGTAGCCGGCAAATTTCAAGACGCTGCCGGATGCTCTGAATGTATATGCCTTCGCCGCAATATCCACGGTGGTCTGATCGAAGACCGCGGCGGACATTTGCGAAGCGACGAAGCGCTCCCAGATCAGCGTGTAGAGCCGGAGATCGTCGCGTTTGAGAAACGGCGCCATTTTCTCCGGCGTGTTGTGCACCAACGTCGGACGGATCGCTTCGTGCGCGTCCTGCGCACCCTCCCGCACGCGGTGTTCGCGGCCGCTGTAAAATGGCGCGCCAAACGTGCTCACAATGAACTCGCGCGCGGCATCGCGCGCTTGGTCAGAGATGCGAGTCGAGTCGGTGCGCATGTAGGTAATGAGACCGACGGTGCCTTCGGGCCCCAGATCGATACCTTCGTAAAGCGCTTGCGCGATCTGCATCGTGCGGCGCACGCGCAAGCGCAACTTCCGCGAGGCTTCCTGCTGAAGCGTCGACGTCGTAAAGGGCGCCGGCGAGTTGCGCCGCCCTTCCCGCTGTTTGATCGAAACGACTTGGTACTGCGCGTTCTCGAGATCGGCCACGATGCGGTTGGCCTCGGCCTCGGCTTGAACCTCGACCTTCTCGCCGTCGCGCGCGAGCAGCTCGGCCGGAAATACGAACTCCGGCTCGCTGCGCGAAGCAAGCAGCGCCGCAACCGACCAGTACTCGCGCGGCACGAACGCGAGGATCTCGCGCTCGCGATCGACGATCAGCTTCACCGCGACCGACTGGACGCGGCCGGCGGACAAACCGCCGCGCACCTTGGCCCACAACAGCGGTGAAATCTTGTAGCCGACGAGCCGGTCGAGGATGCGCCGCGCCTGCTGGGCGTTGACTCGATCGATGTCGATCGGCTGCGGATGCTTTATCGCGGCGAGCGCGGCATCCTTAGTTATCTCGTGCAGTTCGATGCGCTTGGGATGATCGAGCTTCAAGAGTTCGGCTAAGTGCCAAGCGATCGCTTCGCCTTCGCGGTCGGGGTCGGTAGCGAGATAGACTTCGCTGGCGGCCTTGACGGCCGACTTGAGCTCCTTAATGATGTCGCCCTTGCCCTTTATGGTGAGGTACTTGGGCGCGAAGCCGTGCTCGACGTCGACGCCCAGCGTGCTTTTGGGCAAATCGCGGACATGGCCCACCGAAGCCTTCACTATGTAGCGGGCCGGCAGAAACTTCTTGATCGTGCGCGCTTTGGTGGGCGACTCCACGATAATCAAGGGCTTTTTCACGGGCCTTAGTATACCGCCCCGGTCAAGCCCACGCCAAATCCCTTGCCTTTTTGCGTATTTGCATTTTAGGTAAAAACATTCTATGATGCAGCACGAGCGCAGAAAAAGCGCGAAGAGAAATTAGGGAGGAATGAATGGATTCCGATCTCATGCAAGACGGCGGAATAATGGGTGAAGAGCCGTCGAAACCGGCCCGCGGCGGGCGCCGCAAAGCCAAGAAACGTAAGGCCGGTGGACGCAAGAAAGCTGCCCGCAAGGGCGGCCGCAAAAAAGCCGCGCGCAAGGGCGGACGCAAAAAAGCCGCGCGCAAGGGCGGACGCAAAAAAGGTAAGCGCAAAGCAGCGCGCAAGGGCGGCCGCAAGAAGGCGGGCCGCAAAGCCAAACGCAAGGGCGGCCGCAAAAAAGGCGGACGCCGCAAGAAGCGCTAAGCGCTCAGAAAGAACCAAAGGGCGGCCGGAAACGGCCGCCCTTTTATTAAATGAAGGCCGCCGCATGGAACTGATCATTTTGGGCGAGCGCGACGTCTACGAGCTGCTGCCGATCGCCGATTGCATCGCGGTAATGGAGCGTGCGTTCCGCACCGTCGCGAGCGGCGGATTTGCACAGCCGCAACGATTGATTGCCTGGCTGCCGGATCGCCGCGGCGCCATTGGCACGATGCCCGCTTTCTTGGCCGAACCCGATGCCGTGGGCGCCAAAGTCATTACGGTCTTTCCCGGCAACCGCGCCGAGGGATTGGAATCGCACCAAGGCTCGGTGCTGCTGCACGAAACGAAGACCGGCCGGCCGTTGGCGATCGCGCATGCCGGCGCGGTGACCGCGATCCGCACGGCGGCGGTCAGCGCGCTCGCCACCAGAATTCTTTCCAACCCGTCGGCCGCGCGGCTGGCGCTCCTCGGGTCGGGCACGCAAGCGCGCACGCACTTGGAAGCGATCCGCGCCGTCCGCGAGATCGCGCACGTGAAAGTCTGGAGCCGCACGCCGGAGCACGCGCGCGAGTTTGCGCGCACCGAATCGCTACGGCACGGCATCCCGATCGAGGCGAGCGATTCGCCGCGCGAGGCCGTGCGCGATTCGCAGATCGTCTGCACCTTGACCGCCGCCACCGCGCCGGTGCTCGAAGGCGCGTGGCTCGAACCGGGGATGCACGTCAATGCAGTCGGCTCTTCAGTTCCGCCGTTTCGCGAACTCGACACGGAAGCGGTGAAACGGGCGCGCGTCTTCGTGGACAATCGCGATTGCGTTCTGAACGAGGCGGACGACCTGCGCGCCCCGCTCGGCGAAGGAGCGATCGCCGACGACCACATTCTTGCCGATCTCGCGCAGCTGGCGGCCGGATTGGCACCCGGGCGCGCGTCTCCGCAAGAGATCACGCTCTTCAAATCGGTTGGGATGGCGGTCGAGGACATCGCGGCCACGCGCGAACTCTACCGGCGCGCCGTTTCCCAGGGGCGCGGAACGCGCGTCGAATACTGAGCCGCATGGACCGCTTTTCGGAAGATGGCTATGCCGTCTTTGCGGGCTTTAAGTCGCGCGAGGAGCTGGCCGCATTGCGCCGGCGGGCCGAGGAGATTGCGAACGAGTGCGACCGGTCGGATGTCTCGATCTTCAGCACGCGCGATCAGGCGCAGAAGTCCGACGAATATTTCCTGACCTCCGGCGATAAGATTCGGTGTTTCTTTGAAGAGGATGGGACGACCGTCAACAAAATCGGCCACGCCATGCACGACCTCGATACGGTCTTCGATCGTTTTTCGCACGACGCGCGCCTGGCGGAGATCGCCGGCCGGGCGGGCCTCGCAGATCCGGTGCTCTACCAATCGATGTACATTTTCAAGCAGCCGCGCGTCGGCGGCGCCGTTGACTGGCATCAGGATGCGGCCTTCTTGCGAACCGATCCGGTGAGCGTGACCGCGTTTTGGTTTGCGCTCGACGATGCCGATCGCACCAACGGCTGCCTCTGGGTTCAGCCCGGCGGCCACCGCTCGCCGCAGCGCAACCAGTTCGTGGTGCGAAACGGCAAGGCCGAACTCCAGCCGCTTGACGACACGCCGTGGCCCGAGCTTTCGCAGGCCGTTCCGGTCGAGGTCGCGGCCGGCACGCTGGTCGTCTTCAACGGACTGCTGCCGCACTACAGCGCGCCGAACCGCTCGGAAAAACCGCGCCACGCCTATACGCTGCACGCCGTCGATGCGCACGCAAAGTATGCGGACGACAACTGGCTGCAGCGGCCGGAGTTACCGCTCCGCGGTTTCCGCTAGGTGCGCCGGCAATTCATGGAGCCACCCAGCGTCGTGTCGTGGAGCGTCATCGCATTTGCGGAGCCGAAGATAACTTGGTCGATTGAATTTGGTGGCTTGCGGACGGGGATGTAGCCCCTTTGTGCAACGTTGTACATCTGCTTTGGATCCCAGTCGGCAATGACGATCCGGATCGTGTTGCCGCCGAGGCTTCGCCACGTACCGACTTCGCGCGACGTCGCGACCGCGGATTGATCCAATTCGCTGAACTGACCGCGCGACCCGAAGATCAGCGACGACGTAACGGTTAGCGGATACGGGCTCCTTATCATGACTGGGCAGCGCCACGTCCCAACCAAAGACCGGGATTGCGCGCCGGCGGGGACCGCTATCGTGCCGCAGACGGCACACAGCATGACGGAAAAAATAGTTCTTCTCATGCCTCGAGTTTGAAGGAAATCCGGCTTTTCCCCTGGCACGGGACCGCAGAAATACTTCTTCGGAGGAATCGTACATGCGTATTTCCACCGTCTTATGTCTGCTTTCCATCGTAGCGCTGGCTGCCTGCGGCGGCGGGCAAAAAACGACCTACTCCACCGGCAACGGCACGGCGACCGTCACGAAAAACGGCAACACGACGACCTATGAGTCCAAGGAAGGCAAAGTTACCGTCGGCCAAGGCGCCGTGGATGTTTCGAAGCTGGGTGCGCCGCTCTATCCGGGCGCGGCGCAAAGCGCAGACAACGGCTCTATCACCGTCACAAGCGCCAGCGGCTCCGGGACGATGGCTTCATTCTCGACAAACGACAGCTTCGATAAAGTCTACACGTGGTATCAGGCGCATCTGCCTAAAGGCTCTGAGAAAATGCACGTGAGCCAGAGCGGCAATTCGATGGCCGAATTCACGATGGCCGAGAACACGGCGAACCAAACGCTCGTCATGGTGACGGCCAAGGACAACGCGACCCAGATCGTCATCACGCACGGAAAATAAAGCCTTCCCTATTCGGTGAGGTGTAGGGCAAGCCAAAAAGCCGGCGAGGCGGTGATCAAAACCGGTAAGCCCGATTGCTGGACCACGAAGGTCTCCGTCGCCTGAGTGCCGAGGACTTGCGAAGCGATTCCCACATATGGGTTGGACTTCGCTGCATGGATATTCAAGCCTAACCGGTACCCGAAGAATGCCGTAAGGGCGAGATAAAACGCGATCGTGTAAGCGGCGATCCTAACTAAGCGCTTCACCCTTCCGTTCATTACCACTCGATGTTAACAACCTCGGGGCGGTGATCGCTAACGCTCACCGCTACACCGATCGCGCGCAAGGCCCCGACGGCTGCCGCAATTCCCGCATTGTAAGCCCCTTGCAGGAGCGTGATATCGCCGCCTACCGCTGTTGCCTCCCCGGCAAAGAACAGCTTGTTGCCGACGCTCTGGCGTAATGTCGTGCGCGCCTGCGACATGCCGACCTTCGCATGGCTGTAGGAGCCGACGGTATACCTGTTGGACGCCCAATTGCTCGCCGTGAACCGGCCGTCAAACGCAGCCGAGGCGCCCGGGAAGTTCTGTTCGAGACGCCCGAGCAGATAGGCGATCTGTCCGGAGCGGCTCATCCCTTCGATCTGTATGGCGAGATCGGCGTCAGCTAAGAATTCCACGATGTTGGCTCCCCAAAAATTCGCAAAGTACGTAATGGCCGGCGCACTCGACAGCTGAGTAACAATCGTCATTCCGGTAAAGGGGAAAACGTTGCGGCTGAATCCCAAAGCGGACTTGTATATCACTCCAAGAGGCAGCCCGGCGATCGCGTCGCTCGTCACTGTTGGAAGGACGGGAGAGAATTCTATCCCGCCGGCTCCGAGGACGCCCGTGGAAGTCGTTACGACGATCGCGTTCCCGTGGTACGTTCCATTGGTCGTTTCAACCGTGACGCCCGATGCCGCGCTCGAAATGCGACTAACCGTAACATTCGTCAGCATCGGCAGCCCATTCGCAAGACTCGCGATAAAGTTTCCCATGCCGGTTTTTACGACAAATGAATCGCCCGGCGTGAGAAACGGCGCCGGTGAGGCTTGCGTAAAATTAAAGAGATCGAGCGTTGATGAAGCACTTGGCAGTGCGCCGGTTTCCGTCAGGACGGTAACGCCGACTGCATTTTCGTAGTACGTGTCGCCGGCATAGCTGTCCGTGATGTCCGCGACGGGATAGTCACCGGCAGGGTCCGCGATCAGGGCGCCTTGTACGAGCATCTGCGTAATGATGCCACCGGCGGTTGCAACGAATGACGCCATGGCGGATTGCGGCGCGGGCACAGCTCCGAGGTACGTAACGGTGGGGACCGTCGTGAAATCCACGAGTTGCAGGCCGAGCGACTGTGCGACCGCGTAGAGTGGGTTCCCGCTGCGGACGTGGCCGAAGAACTGCGCGCCGAGATCGAAGGGCACTTCGGAAAATGTCGTATTGTCGCAGCGCGCGCGGCCGCCGGCCCGATCTTGCGCCTCGAGCAGCAGCACGGAGCGGCCGTACGATGCAATCGTGCGCGCAGCGCCGATTCCGGCCGCTCCCGCGCCAACGACGATGACGTCGTACGTCGTGTTCGTCGGCTGCGGCGTGACATTGGTGGGCGAGCCTGCGCATCCGGCGAGCGCGGCGGCCGCCGCGGAAGCGCCCGCAATGACAAAACTGCGACGGTCTAGGTCGTGTTTCATAATGGCCCCTCCGGCGCGAGATCCTCCCCAAGCAACAACACGGTATTCTTGCCATTGCGAACGCGGGGCACGGACGCAAAGATGCTTGCCAGAACGTTAGCCGCCACCGCTGCGCCGGCGATGCGGCTTTTCGGCTTCGCCGGTTGAGCGATGAAGGTGCCCACGTTCCAACCGCCGCCGCGCATTGCCGCAACTACTGTCCGCTCAAAGCCTGCATTGCCGGTGGCGTTGGCTACCAGCACCTTATCCTGCGGCGGTTCTCGTTTCGAGAAAAGCAGCCTCCCGATCCACTTCGCCCACCGGTGATCGACAAAGACGACCGATGCGTCTCCAACCCATCCTTCGCGTCCAGGCATCGTGAACGTCCGCACGTTGTCATCGGGAACGCCACGATAGATCTGCAAGAGCGCCGCCATCTGCGACTGCGAAAGAGTTGTCTTGACGTCGCGGCCTGCAAGCGCAAGAATGCGCGGCAGCTTTGCCCACTGCTGCGGCTGACTGAGCTGGTCGAGCATGTTCCTAAGCACCGCTTGCTGCCGGCGCATGCGGCCCCAGTCCGATGTGGCGTCGTGACGAAAGCGGATGTACTCGAGGACTTGGCCGCCGGTTAAATATTGCTCACCCTTGTGCAAATGAATATGCAGATTGCCCGCGTTGTCGTCGTAGTCCATATCCTCATCGACATTGACGTTCAACCCGCCCATCGCATCAACGATCTGCTTGGCGTCTTCGGGACGGACCGCGATTGTGCCGTCGATTGGTGCCCCAATCATGTCAGCTACGACTCGCGCGCTCAACTTCGGCCCGCCCAGGCCGATGGCGGCGTTGATCTTCGAGTTGCCGTGTCCGGGAATAGCCACCCACGAGTCGCGTGGGATCGAAACGAGCGTTGCCGACCGCCGGTCAACGTCCAGTTGCGCGGCCAGCAGCGTATCCGAGTTTCCTTCGTCCTCTTGATAACCCAGGATCAGTATGTTGAGCCTGTGCGAACCGAAAGCTTGCTGTGCGCTGGTGCGCGCAATGATTCGACTGAGCGATCCTTGGAAAGTGAAGAAGCCGGCCGTCACGGCCAGGGCGCCGGCGGCGAGCACGATGACGGGGCGCAATGCTTTCACATTGCCGTGGAATGCGTTCATGGAATTATCCTGTCGGGCGCGGCGCGATAGCGCCGATGAATCTTAGGAGGTTACGACCGACTGAGGATTGGCGGCGCGCGCCCGTGCAGAGCGCGAAGGTATGGCTCAATGAACCTGCGAGCTGCGACATGGTATGCAGCTACGGGCGGCGCATCATTGGCGAGGAGCGCTCGCAGAAGTTCGAGGGCCTGCCGCACGGCGCGCGCTATGGTACGCGCGGACGAAACGACAATACGGGAAAGCGCCCAAGTGAAGACCACACAGCTTATCGCGTGGATGATCATGCTGGCCGCTATAGGAGCGCCCAGCCACACCATTGCGCCGAGTGGGTGTCCGGCCGTTGCGATTTGTTCGAGCGTCTCCATTCCGAACAGCACAACCATCTGCATCAGATATGTCGACGGCAGCATATTCCATAAAGAACGTGAGCCGACAAATGCCGCGCAGGATCTCACCCACTGCGGAGGATGGTCGCTTTCCTTGATGAGTCCGCGCGCGAGCATCACGACCAAAATCAGCACTAATCCCAGCGCTACACATAGCGCCGGAATCACGTCGATAGTGCTGTGATCCGTAAATCGTCCGGGCCCGAAAACACCCGCGTTGGACAGGCTTTCAATAATAGGATCGGCCATGGCCGCTGCGATGACTGCAGCGGCGCCTCGGAACACCCAGCCGGCAGAACTCCTAGCGGAACGCATGAGCTGCGGCCGACATTCGGCAGCAAAGGCCCGAGTTCCGTCGAAGCGTTTCGCGCTACGAGTCATTGCTTGTGAAATTTCGAAACCTTCTCGCGCACCTCGGCCCCGGTTTTGTAACCGGGGCGTCGGACGACGATCCCGCCGGCATCGGGACGTACATTCAGACCGGCGCTCAGTTTGGCTATCAACAGTTGTGGATCGCTCTTTTTTCCCTACCGTTCATGGCGGCGATCCAGGAGATGAGTGGGCGGATCGGCCTGGTCACAGGGCAAGGCCTGGCTGCCGTGATTCGCAACAACTACGCCCGGCCCGTGTTGTTCTTCGTCATTTTTATCCAAGTAGCCACGAATACCATCAATATCGGCGCGGATCTGAGTGCCATGGCCGAATCAGCGCGCCTCTTATGGCCCATTCCCTATGCTGGTTTGCTCGCGCTTACGACGGTTTTGACCACGGCGCTCATCGTGCTCGTCCCTTATCGGAGCTATGCCACCTATCTAAAGTTTCTCGGCCTAGCGCTCCTGACATATGTCGTCTCCGCGTTTACGGTACACGTGGATTGGGGCCGAGCGTTTGCGGCTACCTTCGAGCCGCACTTTGAATGGAACCGGGATTTCATTCTGACGCTGATCGCCGTCTTTGGGGTCACCATCTCGCCGTACGAGTTTTTCTGGCAAGCCGACGAGGAGGTCGAGGAACTGGTTTCCAGGCACGTGCAAACGACCCGCGCGGCGCTTCGATTCTTGCGCCAAGATACCGTTTTTGGCATGTTCTTCTCGAATGCGATCACGTTCTTCGTCATCGTCACCGCGGCCGCCACGCTGAATACGCACGGATTCACAAACGTGCAAAGTGCGGCACAGGCCGCACAGGTGTTGAAGCCGCTGGCCGGCCCGTTCACGTTTCTTTTGTTTGCTCTGGGCATTGTCAGTTCGGGGCTACTCGCCATTCCGGTGATGGCGGGCTCGTCCGCCTATGCGGTCGGCGGAGCGTTTAACTGGTCGCGAACACTGAGCAAACCGTTCTGGGAAGAGCCGCGTTTCTACGCGGTGATCGTCGCCTCTTGCGCAATCGGCCTGCTGGTCAACCTACTGCACATTCCCCCGTTTAAGCTGCTCTACTATTCAGCAGTGCTCAACGGCGTCATCTCGCCGGTGCTGCTCTTCATCGTTACGCAGATTGCGAGCAATCCTGCAATCATGAGAGGATCCACAAACCCGCGGTTCATCAGCGCCATGGGTTGGACGCTCTGCGGTTTCATGACGCTCGCGGTCGTCGCGCTTTTCATCTAACAGAATTCTTCCGGCATCACGGTATTACGATGCTATTTCAATGTGATGCTATCGGTAACTAGCCAATCGGTGCCGCCAACGGTTACCGGCCAAACGTCTAAAGTGACAGAGCGCCCTTTTATTGCAACCTGACAAGCGACCTCGTACGACGGTTTCGCCTCTGCAGAGCATTCGTAGTCACGGCCGTCCACCCGGAGTACCAAGGAACGTGAAGACCGCACATAGCGCGTCATCCCATCGGAAGGTTCCAGTGTGAGCCAGACGCCGACGCCGCCTGGCGAGCCCTTGTCGCTGAAGATATCCGTGACCGTTCCTTTTAAAAAACTGCTTGGCGCTGAACCGGGCCTGGGAAGTACCGCCGGCATGACCGGAAGCCTCACCCCATAGATCGCATCAAATGGCGCTGTATCACAGATTGTTAATGTCGGGCACGGCATTGGAGTTGCCGCAAGCACAGGCCGAGGCGAGTGTGCCGCGACGGCTCGCGTCGGCCAAATCGCCGTAGCGAGCATAACCCCCAGTAGTATGAATCGCAATTTATTGAGAGGCGTCATAAATGGCGTCAAAGGAGCCCGAATTGTTCGGGGAAAGGGAGGCTGCCCTATCCTCCGCCGGTACAGCGACCGCCAGTGGTTTATAAAAGGCGAGCGCCTGGTCTTCATAAGACAACGTGGCAGACAACGTGGCGTCTTAGCTCGCCCTCCGGCTAGGAAACGGCTTGATGTTCTTGATTCGCGCCCCACGCCGCGAGTGCAGCGTATTGTACAGATCAAACGCCAGCTGCAGGTTTAGCCAGAACTGCGCGGGCATCCCTAGCGCGCGTTCGAACCGAAGCGCCGTTTCAGGAGTGACCGTACGTTTGCCTCGGGCTATTTCGTTGACGTGCGCACGCGTAATCCCGATCCGGACTGAAAGCTCAGCCTGAGAGATCCCTAACGGCCGAAGAAACTCTTCGATCAAAACCTCGCCCGGCGTTACCGGCGGCTTGTGCATTTTTGCTACGTACATAATCGGCGTTCCCCTAGTGGTAGTCGACGATCTCGACGTCCACGGCATGACCTTCCTCCCACGCAAAACAGACCCGAAAGCGCTCGTTTATGCGAATAGCAAACGTCCCTGCTCTATCGCCTCGCAGGGTTTCGAGGCGATTTCCAGGTGGAATCCGGAGGGAATCCAGCGTGGGCGCTGCGTCGATAATCGCTAGCTTTCGGCGGCCGACCGCGTGAAGTGTGGTTGGCAGCACTTTGCGAGCAAGCTTCGTGGACCTGGCGAGGAAAATGTCCTCGGTGCCGCTGTCCGCGAAACGCTTGATCAACAAACGTATGTTATCACATGGCGATAACCCTGGCAAATATGGCTGGTCGGACATTAGCGGATCGGGTTGCGCTGTTGCGCGAAAGCAAAAAAACGGAAAACCCCCGTGATTACGGAGGTTTTCGCCGTTGTACATGGCTCCGGATGTTGGACTCGAACCAACGACCCGCTGATTAACAGAACCCGGCACCCCTGCGGCACGTTCCGAATCCAGCGTGGATACGGCGGTTTGAGGGCAGTCTAGGTGTCTGCAGCTGGATGCGGCGGGGGTCAAACGTGGGGGTCAATAACTTCGATCGCGCGGCAGCACAAATCAGCCTACTACTGGGATCTTACGCCCGCTCGGGGGATGCCGCCAACTTCATTGACGCGCTATTACGAGCTGAATCATAGGGCCGAGCGGGACACCGAGGTATCGACCGCGCTGCGCCCACAACGGAAGCATTCCAAAGTCAAAGTCTACGTGTTTGCTGTCGCGCTCGCCGGGCGGCCCGAGAGGAATGTGTGTGCTGTTTCCCACTTGTAGGGCGAGATCCGCATAGTACATTGTTCCCGCTCGTGCGTTTGGGCTCCTGAGTACCAAATGCGGAAAGCCAGTAAATATGAGCCATCGGTTTGAACATGGTTCTTTGAGCGTGATCTTCAGCAAGTAAAACGGCTGCCAGTCCAACTGACCTCTTTGAAAAATGCTATCCAAGAAATTTAAGTGGTTAACGCCTGCAGGGCCTAACCCACTGATATGGACCGTCGATCCCACGCACGCATCGTTGCTAGGATATAATATTTCCGCTGCAACTCCGTCTGATGCCGGCACGTCGACGTATCCACCCTGCGCAGATAATGGCGCGTCCACCGTGCGCATGTTTCTTGCGACAATTGGATCAACGTAATAAACGTCGTCCGCGGCTGCATGCAGAGGCCAAATCATGCAGAGTGCGGCGAAAGCGGCAACGGCACCCTTTACTCGCGATGACGGCTTCATTGATAATCAACTTGTTCGACGAGCGGTAGATCGCGAATATGCACTGCGTTTAGATCGATGAGTCCGCCACAATGCGGCTCTTGACTTAGAAACCAAATTCCATTGTTGGGAGCATGCAGTAGCTGTAATCGTTTCCCGGCACACGGCAATAAGTAGCGCGTCGTTGAGCCATTCTCGGAACGGCGGACAATGGTGGGAAAGTTCGTGCTTTGAGCCCAAACGTCGCCGTCCGGCGCCACAATGGAATTGCTAACGTTCGTAACGTACAGGTTGTCGCCGGCGCCGGTTCCGTTGAGATGACGCAAAACCACGCGCGAATTCGCGAAGGATTCGCGAAGCCACGCTCCTGCGGAGGCGCCTGCGACGGAGAGCACGATGCCTCCGGGATCTCCGGTCCAAACCATTTCGTGCAACGTGCCCGCACTGTCGATAAAGCCGTAGTGAGATCCATCCGTTTCGCTAAACCAAACCGCGTGCTCGCTTCGCGAAACCGATTGGACCGGGGATTTGAGTTGAATCTCTTGGAGGACGCCCGCAGTTGTCGCATGCGCTATCAACGGCCGCCCATCCTCACTTAGCCACGCGTCGCCGGACAGACCGGGATAAATGAGCTGAGTTTTGGCGGCGGTCGCTTCGATGGTAATCGCTTTACCGCCATTGATTCGATAACCGGTAATCCAATCGCGATCGGTGGTACGCATCACGCACCAGGCGATTGTCGATGTTATCGCGGGAGCGGGTCCGCAGGTTCCGTCCGTCGGTCCAAGCCGTGACCATGTTCTGTCGCGACGCAGCCACAAGAATTTCTGGGCGGGGATAAATACATCGTTGCCGAGATCTTCAATGCGGTTCAAATATCCGGCCGATTCGGGCGGTAGGATAGTGGAATTCCAGCGGCCGCCGCTGTAATGCAAGAGAGCCTGGCCGCAGCACGGCAGCATCCAGTTTCCGTCGCCTGACACGGCGATTCTGGACGCCGGAGTTAAATAGCGATGCACGTAAGATGGCGTGCCCGGCAGGCCGATGCAGCGCGCATTCAAACCCTGGGGATCGTCGGGAGCGAAGGCGCGTCCAACACAGTCGCGCGGCGCATACCAGCTGGGTTTGAAGCCATTCGCCCGTTTTCGCAGGCGCACGACATAGCCGGGGACGGAGATCGCAAAATCCCCCGCTTGTGACATCGCGAGATCTGAAATCGTCAAGTCGCCATCGAAATTCCAGAGTTCCCGAATATGGCCGGCTAGGTCGATGTTTACGAGGGCGAGCTTTTGGTAGCTGAGCGCCGCTATGCCGTAAAGCTGTGATTTGAAATTTCTGAGCGCGATAATGTTGTATGGGAAGTCGACGTACGCAACCTCGAGCCACGTAGCATTGCGCTGAGTAAATTCGTGGATGCGCAGAGGTTTGAAGAAGAACGGGGATGCGGAGCCGGTCTCGGCGAGCACCATCGTTCCGTAAGGGGTTAAGTCATACGTCGGGACGCCCAGTAGCATACGCCCAACAGAGCCATTCTCATTGAATTGCCACAGAGCTCCGCCGAATTCACCGTGGTAATAAGCGAGGAGCCAGCTGCCGGGGACGTGGAGGGCTTCCGTTGGCGCCGATCCGTAACTGCCCATCGTCGCTGTGTCAATCGCGGGCGAGAAGGGGATCGTGGGTTTCTCGGGCGGCGGGGCCGTCCGAAATTCGTTCCCGGCGAAATGCACGCGCCATGATCGCGTGCCGAAGCGGGCGGCGTTTATCTGTGCTCCTGATGGCGGCGGAATCTGAACAAACTGCGGCGGCACGGTTAGGGCGAAAATAAAGCAGAGAACCGGGTGCATCATCGCCGTGTTAAACGGAGTGGGTGCCGCAGGCGTGACACTTAAATGACGACTGCTGCGTGAAAAGGCCGATCAAGAACTACGCCGTTCGCGCTATGGACAATCAACGCTTGCCTACCCTGTTCGAGCCCGGCGCCTCGTTGCGCGTGCCTGGACAGCCATTCAAGGCGGATGTTGGACTCGAACCAATGGCCCGCTGATTAACAGAACCCGGCACACCTGCGGCACGTTCCGAATCGCTCGTGGATAGGGTGCTTTTCGGACAGTTTAGAGGTATGCAGCTGGATGCGGTGGGGGTCAATAACTTCGATCGCGCAGCAGACCTACGGAAGTCTGCCCGGCGGATTGTAGCGAACGACTCGATCTCCGGAGAAAATCACCGACGAGCTGAACGGCGCCGAAGCGATGTAGTCCCACTGAGTCAACTGATCCAATTGCGCGATGGGCAAATAGATCGAGGGATAGCCAAAAACTCCCGCCACCATCTCATGCGTCATGCCGACAAGGATGTTGTGTTGCTGAATGGCCTCGCGAAAATTGGCCGGCCAATCCGGATGGTTATATGGGTGTTCGTACGAGAACGCTCGCTTGAGCTCCCATGGGTCCGAAAGCGTCACGCGCATCGGTCCACATTTTGTGGTGTCTTGCATCACCGCGACGAACGACGCGGGGCCGCCGGTGGCGGCGCCGCGTCCGCCAACGCCGCCTCCACTGGCACGAAAACGGTCCGCGGCAAATTCGACGACGAGCGGCTGTAAACTCAGGAATAAAGCGGCGTTGTCCAGCGTATTTTTTATCTGACCGCCGAGCGTCCAGATCTCTCCGTCTGACTGACTACGCGATATCGCGATGACGCGGAATTGATGATCGAACGGCAAACCCAGAAACATGCCGGCGGCGTCCGGAGCCGTGCAATATACTGACAACCCGGCGCGTGGAAAAATCGAACGATTCAGAAATTCTGTTCGTGCCGCTCGAAGTGCCGAATCTTCGTTCAACAGCGACGGCACGTAGACTTGCGTCGGAAAAATACCGCCGGTAATCGGTGCGAGCGTGTTATCATCGCTATTTGAGGCTCCGCCGTCGTCAGCGATCGACACCCTATACATGTTTGCCGGCAAACTGCTTGGCATAGTGAAGTGCAAATCAACAACCAGCGTGCCGGGGTCCCAAGACAGCAAGCCTGTTTTGGCGGTCGTTGCCGCTATAATCCCATGTTCGTCGGCAGAAACATTAGTGCTTTCTCCCGATATTTCGTCGCTCAGTCGTAACCGGATCTTGCTTGGATCGAGCCGGAAAGGCCTCGGGCACTCCACGCTCCTGGTAAATCGCAAGTGGACGACGCGGTGGCGGCCCTCCATTAACGCTCGAAGCGGCTGCATTCC
>JAAXMC010000103.1 GCA_013036315.1 Vulcanimicrobiota bacterium | reverse complement strand
CTCAATCTACACGGAGCTCGCGATCTCGGCTTCTGACAGGTTGATCACTCCTGTAAACGCTGATGATTCTTCCCGTGTCGCGACGAATGCCATGTTCATACTGCTTCATGGACAGACGCCTCCGCATCCAATCTATGGGGCGTGGACGTACGCGGCGCAGGCGCAAAAGCATAACATGACCGTTCCCAGCATTCACGTCATCGTGGGGAACCGGCTGACCCAGGGCGGGGGAGGTTCCGCGGCGGCTTTTGAGGCTCTTTCGAATGCAACCGCGGACACGTTATTCAGCGCGTATACGAAACATAAAAATTACTTCACGGCAAGAAGTGGCACGATCAATGATCCGGCAGATTTTCGAGCTGCGTATTCCGTTCCGTTACGCGATTTCAATACGGCTGGGGTGGTGGCTGCACACCTTGGCGTGCCCTTGTCACGGCTGGATGGTGGTTATCACGATGTCCACGGCGAAAGCGTCCAGGTGAATGCCGAGCGGGTTGGGGAATGTGAAAGTGCACTGGACGATCTTCTGAAATTTATCTAGCTTTGGTACGCCGCTGAACGAATCGTCACTTGCTGCTGAAGACCGATAGGATTGTTTGAACACGCGCGATCTGGTTTTAGCCAGAGGCCGAAAGCGGCATTTATTCTGGGATAACAGCCCATGAACCTTAGTGAAGCCGATACCTGCCGAAAGTTCGTTGTCCCGCTTTTACAGGCCGCGGGTTGGGATGACGATCCGCATTCCATCGCGGAGCAGCGAACGATTACCGATGGACGTATTGTGCCGGTGGGCAGAGGGTTCATCCGCAAACCACCAAAGCGGGTCGACTACCTACTGAGATTTACGCGCGACCTACCCCTGGCAATCGTAGAAGCCAAAGCTGAATATAAGCCGGCGCTAGATGCTCTTCAGCAGGCCAAGCAGTATGCGGAAATGCTGGACCTTAAGTTCGCGTACGCCACTAACGGCCAAGAGATCTATGAATTTGATTTCTTCACAGGTGCCGAAAAACAGTGCTCATCCTATCCGCGCCCGGAAGAATTATGGGAACGATATTGCGCCTCCAGCGCCACGAATCCAACGCAAGCCGGTGCTGCGCTTGCGGCTTTCAATCATGCGGTCGGTCAAGGTGAACGCTACTATCAACAGATTGCGATAAATAGGACCGTGCAGGCGGTCGCGGGAGGGCGACAGCGTTTGCTGCTGACTATGGCCACAGGCACGGGAAAAACGGCGGTGGCTTTCCAAATTTGCTGGAAACTTTGGAACGCTCGATGGAACCGAGCCGGCGAATATCGTCGGCCAAAAATTCTCTACTTGGCTGATCGCAATATTTTAATCGACCAGCCAAAGGATGGAATTTTTGCCGCCTTCGGCGACGCGAGATATAAAATTGAAGCCGGCGAGATATCACAAAGTCGCGAAATCTATTTCGCTATTTATCAGGCCATTGCCGAAGACGAAAGTCGCATTGGGCTTTTTAAAGTCTTATCGCCGAGCTTCTTTGACCTAATCATCGTAGACGAATGCCATCGTGGCAGTGCGGCCGAGAACAGCGCCTGGCGTACTATCCTCGAGTATTTCAAACCAGCCGCCCAACTTGGGATGACGGCTACGCCTCTTCGCGCGGAAGACCGCGATACATATCTGTATTTTGGTAATCACATTTATCAGTACAGCCTTCGGCAGGGAATCGAGGACGGATTCTTGGCTCCGTATCGCGTTCATCGAATCGTCACCGAATGGGACGCCGCTGGTTGGCGCCCGAATAAGGATGAGCTGGACCGTTACGGAAGGCCAATTCCGGACGAAGAATACCAGACGGCCGATTTTGAGCGAGTTGTGGCGCTACGTGCGCGCACACACTTAATAGCTCGACATTTGACGGAGTTCCTAAAAAAGACCGATCGTTTTGCTAAGACAATCGTATTCTGCGTGGACCAGGAGCATGCCAGCGAAATGCGACACGCACTCTCGAATCTCAATGCAGACTTAGTCGCCGATTATCCGAATTATGTGGTGCGTATAACATCCGATGAAGGCGATCTAGGTCGCGGTCAGTTGAGTCATTTTCAAGATGTTGACACGAAGACTCCCGCGATCGTCACAACATCTCAGCTCCTGACCACTGGGGTCGATGTCCCCACCTGCAAGAATGTGGTGATTGCGAGAACTATCGGTTCGATGACAGAGTTTAAGCAAATCATCGGGCGTGGTACTAGGGTTCGAGACGATTACGGCAAGCTGTGGTTTAACATATTGGATTACACGGGTTCCGCAACGCGTATGTTTGCCGATGTTCAGTTTGATGGCGATCCCGTTCAAGTCACGGTCGAGGAGCTTAATGAAGAGGGCGAGTCGGAGATAATTTCAGAAACAGAAGCAGCCGAAAAAGACGTTAACCAGGTGTCGCCTCTCATAATCGATCCGCCGGAAACGCGACACAGAAAATTTTATGTAGACGGGGGCGAAATTGAAATTGCAGCGCATCTAGTGTATGACCTAAATCCGGATGGAAAAAGGCTGAAGGTAACGCGATATACTGATTATGCCGCGGATGGCCTGCGTAGCTTGTTTCCGAACGCGCGCAAGTTGCGTAGCGAATGGACGGATGCACATAGACGTTCAGAAATTATCACGGCTCTCTCGGACCGCGGAATTGACTTCGCTGAACTTTCGAGTGCCGCTGGCCAGCCTGAGGCTGATCCGTTGGATTTGCTCTGTCACCTAGCCTTTAATGCGCCTCTGCGCACACGGCGGGAACGAGCGCAACGTTTGCGGACTGAGCAGCGAGCCTTTTTTGAACAGTACGGCTCGGAGGCGCGTCAAATCCTCGAGGAACTGTTGGACAAATACGCAGAGTATGGCAACGCTGAATTTGCCCTTCCGGACATTCTTCACGTGCCGCCAATATCGCAGCATGGCACCGTAATACAGATTAGCGAAGCGTTTGGTGGCGCAGAACATCTGCGTAAAGCCGTACAGGACCTGCAGAATTTGTTGTATGTTAACTAGGATGAAAGTGTTTGTGAAATATGCCTAGGGCGGCCGGTGTAGTCGAAACGACACCACAAAAGCTCGGAGGCCTATTGAAGTCAGCCCGAGACACGATGCGTAAGGATAAAGGTTTGAATGGCGACCTGGACCGTTTGCCTATGCTTACATGGATAATGTTCCTGAAGTTCTTAGACGACTTGGAGAGCCAGCGCGATACAGAGGCCGCGTTAGCGGCGCAGAAATTTCGGGCAGCGGTCGAACCACCGTATCGCTGGCGCGACTGGGCCGCGCGACCCGACGGCGTGACCGGCGACGAGTTGTTGTCATTCATTAATCAGGACGAGTGCACGCGCCCAGATGGCTCCCGCGGCGCCGGGCTCTTTGCCTATCTTCGGGCCCTGACGAGCTCCAATGGCGATGATAGGCGTGATGTGATCTCAACCGTTTTTCGAGGCGTCGATAACCGCATGAAAAGCGGTTACCTCTTGAGAGACATCGTCAATAAGGTTAACGAGATACACTTTACGTCCACGCAAGAATTGAACACCCTCGGCGCCTTCTATGAGTCGATGTTGAGGGAAATGCGCGACGCTGCGGGCGATTCGGGCGAGTTTTACACGCCTCGGCCCGTCGTACGTTTTATGGTAGACGTGATCGACCCGCACCTCGGGGAGACTGTTCTCGATCCGGCCTGCGGAACGGGTGGGTTTCTCGTCGAGGCCTTTAATCACATGGAGCGACAGGTTGAGACTGTTGCGGACCGCAGGGCCTTACAGCAACGGTCATTATTTGGCTATGAAGCTAAACCGTTGCCCTATCTATTGGCGCAAATGAACTTGCTACTACATGGGCTGGACTCGCCGCAAATTGATCCAGGAAACGCATTACGTTTTAGGTTAGCCGAGATAGGTGAAAAAGATCGCTTCGATGTTGTTTTGACAAACCCGCCTTTCGGCGGCGAAGAGGAACGTGGAATTCAAAGCAATTTTCCTCAGGACAGACAAACAGCGGAGACTGCCCTCTTATTCCTTCAGGTTATTATGCGACGCCTTAGACGATCGGGCAGCGCAAAAGGGATTTCCCGAGCAGCCGTTGTCGTCCCCAATGGGACGCTTTTCGGAGATGGCGTTTTGTGCGCGTATTAAGCAAGATCTATTGCGCGCATTTAACCTACATACAATTGTTCGATTGCCGAAGGGTGTCTTTTCGCCATACACCGACATTCCGACAAACATTCTCATTGCCCGGACAGCAACAAGGCCTCAATCTCATTCATAAGGTCACTGATGCGTTGCTCCTTACTCCTAATATCGAAAAGGAGCTGACTCGGGGGCATGTGATCCGGATCGGCCTTGGCGCGCGGGTTTTTTTGGTCCAAATTTACGTCATTTGAAAGGCCGGCGACTGGAACTCTCCATGCTCGGTCGCTTTCCGTTCGATTCGTCCACCAGTCGAGACAATTTTTGAAATCAGCGTACGCTAGAGGCCGAGTCTTAGTATACGCCTTGCGCCCCTCAGGGAGGGGGTGCTCATAGAACCAGATGTCTTTCGTCGCCCGAGAGATATCAAAGAAAAGAATGTTTGTCGGAATGTCGGTGTATGGCGAAAAGACACCCTTCGGCAATCGAACAATTGTATGTAGGTTAAATGCGCGCAATAGATCTTGCTTAATACGCGCACAAAACGCCATCTCCGAAAAGCGTCCCATTGGGGACGACAACGGCTGCTCGGGAAATCCCTTTTGCGCTGCCCGATCGTCTAAGGCGTCGCATAATAACCTGAAGGAATAAGAGGGCAGTCTCCGCTGTTTGTCTGTCCTGAGGAAAATTGCTTTGAATTCCACGTTCCTCTTCGCCGCCG
>JAAXMC010000102.1 GCA_013036315.1 Vulcanimicrobiota bacterium | reverse complement strand
GGCGGCGGAAAAAGGAACGGAGTTCAGTATCGAATACGATCCGGCGACGCAAACCGGCACCGTCGTCGTGCGGCAAGGTTCGGTTTTGGTTGTGCCGAGAAATACGGCGTTGAGTTCGGTCACGTTACAAGCCGGGCAACAGGTCGCCGTCACGTTGAATCGTGTTGGCTCGATCAAAGGGCCGTCCGGCGCGGTCGCGCAGCAGCCGGCACCGCAATCCGGCGAACGAACGACGCGATCCGCGCACGGCTGCGTCGGATTCGATGGAACGTGGCAAGGGCCGGGCGGTACCATGCATCTTCGCAACGGAAGCGGTCCCTACGGCGACACGACGTTGCAGGGAACGGTGTCCGGGAACGTGTTGCGCGGCACGTGGCGCCATCCGACGGTCGGTCAGGGTACGTTCGCATTCACCCTCGCGCCCGACGGCGATTCGTTCACGACCATTTGGACGAACTCGAGCGGCGTCAGCGGTTCGTACAACACCGTGCGCTGCATCGGTCCCTAAAGACGGCTCGCGAAACTTGGCGGGAAAGTGTAGGAATCGAACCTACCAGCCGGCTTGCACCGGCCTCAGCGGTTTTGAAGACCGTGCGGGCCACCAGACCCGTACTCTCCCATAATCCCGGAGAGCCCTGATTTCATCGCCTTTTAGCGATTCTTACGCGCTCACTTCGAGCGCATTTTTACCGTTGCCGCTTGCTTGTGTCACGGATTTGTCACGGACGAGTGCCGTACCGTTGCGATTGGCTTTGCGTAGAAGCGAGCCGAAGCCGTCTGCGGCTTGCCGATCCATGCCCGGCAATACGTGCCCGTAAATATCGCCCGTTGTTCCGACCGACGCATGACCGGCCCGTTCGGACACGACCTTTAACGGCGCACCGCTTTTTAGCAAAAGAGTTACGTGCGTATGGCGTAAGTCGTGCAATCGAATGGACGGAATATCAGCCCGTTTCACGAGCGCACGGAATGCATCTCCGAACGCATGTGGATTGATCGGCATGCCGTCCGGCCGAGCAAAGATGAGACCGTGATCGATGTATGCCTCTCCTAGCGCAAGCCGGTGTTTGTTTTGTTCGATCCGGTGCTTCTTCAAGACATCCAAACAGTCTTGATGCACTGAAAGCACGCGGGGCTTTCCGCTCTTTGTTCCCTTGAACGCGATCCCGGCGTTTGTATGTTCGAGCGAGCGACGGATTACGACCCTTCGATCTGCGAGGTTCAGGTCTTCCCACTTCACGGCAAGACATTCGCCCCGGCGCGTGCCGGTGTAGGCAAGGAAAGTGATCGCAGTGTGAAATGCGGTTTCCTTGCTCAGGCCACAACATTGTGGCTTCGTGCTTTGTAACGGCGGTTGCGTTGCCGCGTCGAGCAGTTTAAGCAACTGCACTTCAGTAAGTGCGATCATCTCGCGCCGCGTAGGCTTCGGCGGCTCTACCGCGTCAGCAACATTGTAGGCGACGATTCGCCATTTTACGCCCAGGCTAAGAATGCGCCGAATCACCCGATGATGATGTAGCACGGTTTGCGCATTCAATCCGCCTTTGCTTCGCTTACGCCCCGATTCGAGCCATTTTGTGTAAACGTCTTCGAGATGAAGTGGCGTAAGCCGGTCAAGCCGCATTTTTCCGAGCATCGGCCGAATATGCACCCGGATCATACCATCGAAACGTTGGTAGGTCGTGGGCGCAAGTTTGCCTCTTGCGGATTTTAGGTAACGATCAAGCAAATCGCCAAATGCTAAGCCATATTCGGTTGTATATTCGCCTTTGCGGATTGCTTCTAAGTGTTTTGCAAGTTCCGCTTCGGCGGCTTTCTTTGTGCCGTTATATGTTTCGCGTTTTTGCCGTCGTCGGCCATCTAAACCGGGCGGTAAATCATAAACGAGACGGTAACTGTTCTCGCCTACGCGTTTAACCGATCCTTTCATTGATTTTCGCCTTTCTACCACTCCCGTTCATCAGGAGCGGGTAGCCGCCGATTCGTTGTCAATGCTCAAGAATGCCTTTAGCGCCTGCTTTGGCACGATGAATTTTCGGCCTATCCGCACACTGGCGATCTCTTTGCGCTGCAAGAGCAAATACACCGCATCTCTGCCAATCGGCAGTACCTTCATCAAGTCTTGCGGCGTCAGCACATCGGGAAGAGAATCGAGTCGAAGGGGCCGCTTCATGCACGGCATTTTCTTTGACGCTTTTTAAACCTACGCTGTCGAAGCCG
>JAAXMC010000101.1 GCA_013036315.1 Vulcanimicrobiota bacterium | reverse complement strand
TGTGACGCTCCAGCTCTCGCCCGACGCGCGAGCGTTCTTAGCCCGCGAAGCGATGAGCGCCGGCAGCGGTGCGCGCTACGTTCATCGCATCGTCGCGCGCCACGTCAGCACCCCGCTTTCATCCGCGATCCTGCGCGGGGAACTGCCTAAGGGTTCGGCTGCGGACGTCACCTTCGAGGCCGGCGCGCTGGTTGTCCGCGCCGCTTAACGCGCGATCTAGAGAATGCTGCGCACCGCCCTAAGAATTTCGGCGTGCGCCATCTCCCCGGCGACGATCTTCCGGATGACGCCGTCACGCCCGATGAAAACGTGCACGGGCAATCCGTTTATCAAATACTGCGCCTGAAGCGTGCCGTTATCGACGACCGCCGGGTAAACGAGATGGAACTGCTTGCGGAAACTCTCGGCCTGCGGCGCGCTCTCCAATTCGTCGACGCCCACGACTTGCAGCCCGCGCGAAGCGTATTGTTTCTGTAACGTATTTATATAGGGCGCTTCGTCTTTGCACGGCGGGCACCAGGTCGCGAAGAAATTTAAGTATACGGGTTTGCCGCGCAGCGACGAGAGCGTGAGCGTTCCGCCGGTCGATAGCGGCTGCGTCCAATCGGGCGCCGGCTTTGCGACCTGCGCGATTTGCTTGGAATTTTGCGAGCATGCCGATACGAGAAGGGCGATGCACGTGAGGGCCAGGCGAAATTTTAGCATCAGCGACGCAATAACGCGTGGGCGATGCTCAGGGGCACACCATACTGCTTGTGCAATTCGTCAGGTTGGTACGCGCCGCCGCCGCCCGCGAGCTTCTTCCATCCGCTTGCATTCTTTTTGTAGAAATTCTCGCCGCCACCGTTGCCAAACCACGGGACGTAAGCGTAATTCTGGACGACGCGAACGAACGGAACGACTTCCGAGCCCGATATCATCAACGCGCGCACGGCGTTCACATCGGCAGCCGAGCCCACGTCGCGCTGGTCGGCGTCGGCGCCCGTGGGGCAGCCGGCCGTTGATGCGCTCAATGCGCTGCGAAGCCGCGCAAAATCGGCGGCCGGTAGGCCGTACGCGCGGACTGAGCACACGGTCAGTGAAGGGCCGCTGCTGAGATCGATCGCCTGCCAGCCGAATGGAAACCTCTTGACGAGAATCTGACCCGCGGCGACTTGACCTTCGATTTCAGCGTGACTAAATTGCAGAACAGCATAGTTCGGCGTTTGGGCCGTAATGCGCACGCTTGCGTGGACCCCAGCTCGGGGCTGCAAGAATGCAAGCGCGCCGGCTTGCGGAGTTTGCGGTGCAGCCATGCTCGCCGCAAGAATAATAGTAGCGATCATGACAGCCTCCTAGCCATACGCGGGATATGGAACAGCGCGGGCGTCGTCTTCCATTTGCGCGAGCAGTTCGTCCGCGTTTTCGAATTTCCGCTGCTCGCGGACGAAGCGCAGGTCGCGCAGGCTCAATTCGTGCCCGTAGATCGTGTCGTGGAAGTCCCGCAGCCACGCTTCGACCGTTCGCGCTTTTCCATCAAAGGTCGGATTCGTGCCAACCGAAACGAGCGTCGCGTAATCGTGCCCTTCGTGGCGCGCTACCCCGGCGTACACGCCGTCCTTTGGAAGCATCTTCTCCGGAACGGCGATGTTGGCAGTGGGGAAACCCATTCCGTGGCCGCGCCCCGCGCCCGCCACGACTTTTCCGCGCAGCTCGTAGGCGTGCCCCAAAAGATGATCCGCCGCCGGAATCTCGCCGCTGGCGATCAACTCGCGGATGCGCGTGCTGGAGATCCGCTCGCCTTTCTCGTCTTTTGTGTTCTCAACGGCTCGCAGCGCAATGCCCGCCTCTTCAAGAACTCGCGCCATCAGCGTCACGTCACCCGCGCGCGCTTTTCCAAAACGGAACGTGCTCCCGACGACCACTCCGCGCACCGCCAGGCGTTCGATGAGCGTCTTTCGCAGGAAATCGTCAGGAGTTTGGTTTGCAATCGCGCCATCGAACGGAACGAAGAAACATTCTTCATAGCCGGCGCGCGCGAACAAATCCATGCGTTCTTCGGGAGTCGTAATAAGCGGCGGCTCGGAACCGGGGCGTAAGAATGCCGACGGGTGGTTCGAAAATGTCAACACTCCGGTGCTCCATCCAGGTTTGCGAAGCCGGCGCACCTGGCGCGCGATGTCGTGGTGACCGCGATGCATGCCGTCAAAAAAACCAATTGCGAGCACGAGCGGCGTTTTGCCGGCGCGATCCAACGAGTAGTGTATGTTCACAAGAATACTTTGCGGGGTGCCAGCAGCGCGCCGTGCGTTTCGCCGACTCCGACCAGCGTTCGCGAGGCATCGCGAACGAACACGTGTTTCGCGGGTGCGCCGGCAGGTAACGGCACCATGCGTCCGGCGCGAAAGTCCGCGGAGTGACGCAAATCCAGCACGATTGTCGGAAACGGAATGATGGCTTCCGGTGCGATGAGCGCTTCACTCGGCCCGTCGGCGATTTGCTCCAGCGTGCGGCTCTCCTGGAGCAAAAACGCTCCGGAGCCTTCGCGCACCAGCGCGCCCATATGCGCCGGGAGTCCAATAGCTGTGCCGAGATCCTCGCACAGCGTTCGTATATACGTGCCTTCGCTGCATGCGATCCGCAAACGCGCGACTTCATTCTCCACTCCCAGAAACGTGAGGCCGTAGATCGTGACGGGACGCGCCTTACGTTCTACCGACTTGCCTTCGCGCGCCAGTTCGTACAGCCGTTTGCCCTCGTGATGGACAGCGCTGTGCATCGGCGGAACTTGCTCGATTCTTCCGATAAAGGTGGGCAGCACGTCATTCAACCGTTTCACCCAGTCAACCGGCAGCAGCGCCTCTTTGAGCGCGACTCCGTGCGCGTCGGCTGTGGTGGTGCTGCGTCCGGGAACAAAGGTGCAAACGTATGCCTTGCGCTGATCGGTCAGCAATGGAATCAAGCGCGTCGCTTTGCCGATCGCAACCGGCAGCACGCCGGCGGCTTGCGGGTCGAGAGTGCCTAAATGTCCGGCGGCGATTCGAGTGTCGCGCCCGTACAATCCATAGATTCGCCGGATACGCGCGACGACGTGCGCTGAAGTCGGCCCGGCCGGCTTAAAAACATTGACGAAGCCGATCAAAGCCCCTCGGCTACCAACGCAGCATCAACTGCCGCGATCGCTTCGGGCAGCGACCCCTCGAATGTCAGTCCCGAAGCGCGAAAGTGTCCGCCGCCGCCGAGTCTGGCCGCGGCAGATTGAACGTTGATCCGTCCGTTGCTGCGCAAGCTTACGCGAATCTCGCCGTCGTATGCTTTGAAGAGCGCGGCCACATCCACACCTTCAATCGAACGCAGATGACCGATGATTTCTTCGGTATCCTCTCCATCGGCGTGACATTCGGCGAGCATCGCGTCGTCCACGTAAGACCAAACGTACCGGCCGTCATGTCCGAGGGTTGCCTCGTTCAGCGCGCGCCCAAGCAGCTTGAGCGCCGGAAGGCGTTTGTTGGCGAAAATCTCCTCGGTGATCTGATCCTTGTCGGCTCCCGAGCCCATCAGTTCCGCCGAAAGCAACAGCACTTCCGGCGTCGTGTTGCTGTGCATAAAGCCGCCCGTGTCGGTCATGATCGTCGTCAGCAAACAGGTTGCTATTTCGGGCGTAACCGGCACGTTCATCGCGCGCAACAAATGCATGACGCAGGTGCCGGTGGAGCATTCGCGCGGCAGCACGTAGTTGAGCGCGCCGAAGTGCGAGTTGCCTAAATGGTGATCGATGTCGAGAATGTTTTCGCGCGAAAGTGGTGGCAACGATTCGCCCGCGCGCGCCGTGTCGCTCATGTCGCAAAATACCCAGAGCGCATCCGCCGGCAAATCCGCCGGCACGACGTTGCTTACGAGATCCGCATCGGCCAGAAACCGCAGATTGCGCGGGACCGAATCATCCGCCTGAAAATAGTGCACGCGCTTCCCTAGCCGCTTGAGCGCTAGGCCCAGCGCCAAGCCTGCCCCCAGGGTGTCGCCGTCGGGCTTCACGTGGCTCACCATCACAAACGCTTTGCGTTTGCGAAGCTCGGCGACGACCTCGTCGGTGGTTGCGGCGACCGGCTTCTCGCCGATCACTGCTTCACGCCTCGCGCATCTTCACGCAGCGTCTTGGCGAGCGCGATCGCACGTTCGGTGGTACGATCTTCGACAAACGTCAGCGCCGGCGTGTGACGTAAAGCGATCTGATGCCCCAGCTCGCCGCGCAAGAACCCGGCAGCGCCGCTTAAAGCATCCATCGATTGGCGCGCGACATGGCGATCGCCGATGATCGAAACGAAGACTTTCGCGTGCTGAAGGTCCTGCGAGATCTCGACGCGCGTAACGGTCGTAAATCCCAAACGCGGATCTTTCAGCTCTTGCGTGATCAGCGTGCCCAGAATGCGCTGGATTTCATGGTCGATCCGCTGCAATCGCTGCTTGTTCATTGAAGAGGCGCATCCGCGCTGCGCGCTGCGCGCCCCCTACCGGCAAAGCCGGCAGGGTACCCCGGCCTTCGGCCCCTTTCGAAACCTTGGGTGTCGATCATGAGCCCTTCTCTAAAACCATTCATCAAACAGATCATGCAGGTGTAAGCTCTGCAGCCACCGTTTCGACGGCGTAGGCTTCGATGACGTCGCCCGGTTTGAGGTCTTGGTAGCGCGCCACTTGAATGCCGCATTCGAAACCTTCGGCGACTTCGCGCGCGTCGTCTTTAAAACGGCGCAGCGATTCGATCTCGCCGTCGAATATCACCGCGCTGTCGCGCAGCACGCGAACCTTGGCGTTGCGCGCGATCTTGCCGTCCTTCACGTAGCATCCGGCAATGGTGCCCACTTTGCTGACCTTGAAGATCTCGCGCACTTCGGCGTGGCCGAGCGTCACTTCACGCTTGACCGGCGCGAGCATACCGCGCATCGCCTTCTTGAGATCGTCTTCGACTTCATAGATGACCTGATAGAAGCGCAAATCGACGCCTTCGTTCTCGGCCAGCCGCTTGGCCGTTTCGTCCGGCCGCACGTTGAAACCGATCAGCACGCCGTTGGACGCACTGGCAAGGTTGACGTCGTTGGGCGTCACCGCACCGACGGCGCCGTGAATAACGCGAATATCCACCTCTTCGGTAGAGAGCGATTCCATGCGCGCGCGCAGTGCTTCGACCGAACCTTGCGCGTCGGCTTTGATAATGAGGTTGAGCGTTTTCTTGCCCTCGGCGGGCATCGACATGAAGGTCTCGAGCGAGACTTTCTGGCCGCCGGCCGCTTCAATTCGCACGTCGCGCCGGCGCGTCTTGCGCTTATCGGCAGCTTCGCGCGCGACGCGTTCGTCGCTAACAACCATCAGCGCGTCGCCGGCTGCCGGAACGTCTTGCAAGCCCATGACCTCGACCGGAATCGAAGGCCCGGCTTTCTTGACTTGCTTCCCGGTGTCGTCAACGAGCGCGCGAATCTTTCCAAACGTGCCGCCCGCTACGACGATGTCGCCGACGCGCAGCGTACCGTTTTGCACGAGTACGGTCGCAACCGCTCCGCGCCCGCGGTCGAGCCGCGCCTCGATCACCGCGCCGGTAGCGCGGCGGTTCTTGTTCGCTTGCAGATTGCGAATGTCGGCCTCGAGCAACACCGTCTCCAACAGCTTATCGATGCCGTCGCCGGTCCTCGCGGAGACGGGAACCATTTCGATGTTGCCGCCCCAATCGACAGCTTGCAAACCTTCTTCAGCCAGTTGCTGCTTCACGCGTTCGGGCTGCGCCTCGGGCCGATCCATCTTGTTCATCGCCACCACGATCGGCACGCCGGCAGCTCTAATATGCGCGATCGCTTCTTTGGTTTGCGGCATGACGCCGTCATCGGCCGCGACGACCAGCACGGCAACGTCGGTCACCCGCGCGCCCCGTGCGCGCATCTCGGTAAACGCTTCGTGTCCCGGCGTGTCGATAAACGTAATCTTGCGGTCGTTTCTTTCGACCGTGTACGCGCCGATGCGCTGCGTGATGCCGCCGGCTTCGCCGCCGGCGACGTTCGCGCTGCGAATCTTATCGAGCAGCGACGTCTTCCCGTGATCCACGTGTCCGAGCACGGTAACCACCGGCGGACGCGGCGAGAGCATCTCGGGTTTGTCTTCTTCTTGCTCGACGGTGACTTCTTCGCCGGCCTCTTTAACGACCGCGTTGAAACCGAATTTCTTCGCCACAGCGCTTGCAACGTTGCTTGGAATGTTTTGATTGATCGTCGCCATGGTGCCCATCTTGATGAGCTCGCCGATCACGTCTTTGGCAGGCACGATCATCGAAGTCGCAAGCTCTTGCACGGTGAGCAAGTCGGGAATTTCAATCGTCTCGAGTTTCGCCGGCGGCGGTGCGGCAACGGCCTCGGGCCGTTTTTTGCGAGTGCGCTCTTTTTCGAGCAGCATCTCTTTCTCGCGATCTTTCTTGCTGAGCTTTTCCTCGTGCACGCGCACGCGATCGCCGGGGCGGCCACCCGAACTCGGCGCCGGACCTTCGGTGACCGACGGAATTCCGGGACGGAACGGACGCGGCGGCGTGAGCGGACGGAACGGTCCGTTGCCTTGCGGGCGGCGCGGCGGCGCGGGTGTGATCAAACGGCCGGGTTGCGGGGCGCGCGGAGCGGGCGAAGCCGATGCAGAGGTTGTCGGCGGCGGCGCCGGACGGACCGCGCCGTCACCGGTGCGCGGCGCAACGGGTTTGACGGCGGGACGGCGCGTTGCCGTCACCGGTTTCAATGTGGGGATTGGTTCGGCGGGCGCAGCCGGCTCTTCGAGTTTGGCTTGCGCGGGCGCGGCCGGTTCGGCTTTGGCGGTGCGTTTGGGCGCGGCGGCTTTGGCCGGAGCTGCAGCTTTGGCGGCGGGTGCGGGCTTCGCTAAGACCTTGCGAACGAGATCCGCGATCTGGTCGGGGACGACGCTGAGCTGGTTCTTCGCTTCGAAGACGCCGTTCAAACGCTCGTTGAAGAGCGCGATCAACTCTTTTGAAGTAAGCCCGACCTCTTTTGCGAGTTCGAATATCCGAACTTTTCCGGTAGCCAAAGTTTGCCTTTCACGTCGCAGGCGTAAGTGTGCCTCGGAGGCCGAGCCGAGGACGCCTGCGCCGTCCTCAGGTCATGCTACGCTCCTTGGCGGCGCGCCCAGCGCGCCTAATCATGGTGGTTAAGCATCATCATTTCACAGCTCTAGGAACCTTGTTGTAACCCATCTTCGGCGGCCGCAGATGCAAGCCCCGGATAGCGGCGGTTCTTCTCGACCAGCTTGAGGCACCCCGGGGAAACGCACAGGTACGCCCCGCGCCCAGAGAGACGCTTAGCATCGTCGGAAAGCCACTCCCGTGGCCCCGTCCGCACGAAACGACGCAGCGACGCCTTGGGCCGCCGTTCGCGGCATCCGGCGCACTGCCGGGAGGGCTCCCGAGCCTCCTTAGCCTTCGTCACTCGTCGTCAGGCGCTCGCGCTTGAACTCCTCGAGCTTGCGGATGAGGTCTTCGTCCAGGGCCGGAGCGGCCTCGCCGTCCTCAGCCTCGACGGCTTCCTCGGCCGCCGGTTCGGCTTGCCGTTCGGCGCGCTCGGCCAAGTAGCGCTCGCGCGCTTCGGCAGCCTCGGTTTCGCTGGTGATATCGAGCCGCCAGCCGGTCATCTGCGCAGCGAGCCGGACGTTTTGGCCTTCTTTGCCGATTGCGAGCGAGAGTTGGTAATCGGGCACGACAACCAAAGCCACGCCGTCGTCCTCGAAGAGTTCGACGCTGAGCACCTTGGCCGGCGCAAGCGCATTCATAATCAAGTTCGTTTGATCGGGATCCCATTTAATAACGTCTATTTTTTCGCCGCGCAATTCATCGGACACGTTTGCGATGCGGCTGGACTTTGGCCCAAGACACGCCCCGATCGGATCGACTTCGGCGCGGTTGCTGCGAACGGCAACTTTCGTACGGCTCCCGGGCTCACGCGCGATCGCCATAATTTCAACCGTGCCGTCCTCGACTTCGGGCACGTTGAACTCGAGCAACCGCTGCACGAGGCCTTCGGCCGAACGCGACAGGATAACGCTCGGACCTTTGGGTGATTTGCGCACATCCAAAACGTAGGCGCGGATGAAGTCGTTGATGCGAAAATTCTCGCGCGGCACTTGTTCGGAGAGCGGCAGCATGGCTTCGTCTTTGCCGTCGAGCAACACGTACATATTCCGCTGTTCGAAACGCTGCACCGTGCCCGTGACGATGTCGTTCAGTTTAGCCGCGTATTTATTGTAGACCGTGTCGCGCTCGGCTTCACGGATGCGCTGAACGATGACCTGCTTCGCCGTTTGCGCGGCAATGCGGCCAAAGTCTTTGGGAGTCACTTCTTCGTCGAAGTAGTCGCCGGGCTGGTACTGCGCGCCGGCTTCTTTCGGGGTAATCTCGAGCTTAGGATCGGTGATCTCTTCGGCCACGATGCGCCGGTGAAAGACTTTGTACTCGCCGGTCTGCCGGTCGACGGAGACGATGGCGTTGGCTTCGCTTCCGAAATGGCGCTTGTAAGCGGTGAGCAGCGCGGCTTCCAATGCCTCGATCAACATCTCGAACGGAATGTTGCGTTCCCGCGAGATGAATTGGAGGACGTCGAGAAGGCGGTCTTCGGTCACTTGCTCAGGCATGCAGTTTCTTTCGATCCTTGGCGCGCTTGAGATCCGCGCGCACGTCATATTCCAAGTTTGCTGTTTTGATGGTCGCGAGAGGCAGGGGCAACTCGCCGCTTTCGGTTTCCAAAATCACCGCTGTTCCGCGCACGCCGCGCAACACGCCGCGATGCGTCTTGCTCCCGCGTACGAGCAGCGACGTTACAATTTTTACATCACGGCCCGAAAAGCGCTGATAATCGCCGGGTTTGGTAAGCGGACGGTCCAAGCCGGCCGACTCCACTTCGAGCCGGTACGATACTTCGAACGCTTGCAACCGCGCGTTGATCGCAGCCGCAATGCGTTCGCACGTGCGAACGTCAACGCCGCCTTCGCGATCGATCGTCACATTGAGCACGCTCTTGTTCCCGCTGCCGTGAGTTCCACATTGCACGATCTCTACGCCGGCAAAACGATCGTCGCGCGCAATTTCGGCAACCGCGCGCTCGAACTCCCCGGCTAGCGACCTTTCCACGTAACCCCCATAGAACAACGAAGCGCGGGACCTGCCCACGCTCATGACCACCCGCCGTGCAATAGCATACCCGAAAAATGCGACGGGCCGCAACCCCAGTGGGTCCGGCCCCTCGCTTCGTTGCCTACTTTTGGTCTACGCGTTTACGAGCACGCTCTGTAGCCGGTTGACGTCCGGTTGCCGCTGGGCGCTCGCCTAGCGCTCCTTAAATTCTGCGTGCTCCGCGGGCTCTGTGGCCCGGTGGATCTTGCGGTTCCAACCGCCCTCCTTGTCTTACGTCTCGTTGAGACAGCTCGATTGTACGCCTACAAATATCGGGATTCAAGAAGCAAGCTGTGGACAAATCTAGCATGATGCCGGCCTCGCTTTTTTTATGGTTAATCGCTCGGCCGGCACCATGCTAGCTTGGCCGACTGCTTGCTCTTAAGGTGGGGCAGGGCTGGGTGGTGTGAATGGTTCGAGATGGCCGTTACACGCGAACGTCTGGTCCGGCTCGGTTATCCACAGGACGTTGCCGGCGACCGGCTGGCGGATGACCCATCCGTGGCACATCGTCACGGCGCCGACGTGCCACACCGAGGTTACGTACATTTTTATGGCGCGCTCTTCGGGCGCGGGGCCCATCGGCCAAATTTTCCAGCGCTGGCCGGCCACGTTTTCCGTGTAGATGAATTTCGTAATCGCGAGAACTGCGGGAGGCGGCGTCGGCTCGGGCGGCTTGATGTTACTGAGATCTCCCTGGTATCTGCGCGGCGTTGCGATCGCGTAGGGCCCCGGACTCGGCAGCAAGTTTTGCAGACGCCGGTTAAGGCGTGACGGCTTGGAAGCCGGCTTCGATTGTGAAACTGGACGCGGCGTTGACGGCACCGATTGGATCGGCTTTGCCGGCGCGTTAGTTTTAACGCGCGCTATGCCTTTGGGGCCCGGCGACCCAACGGCTTTCGGTCCCGGACTCGCTGCGCCGCCGTGCTGCGTCGACGGCGCGGGCAATTTCGTCGGTCCCGGACTCGGCACGCCCGGAGACGGTTTGCGAACCTGTACCGGCACGGACAAGCCCGGCGTTGCCGCGGCCTTCGGAGTGGCTTGCGCGATCAGCGGCGCAAGCGTAGCGGCCGGCGCTTTCGGTTGTTGGATCTTTGGAACGGGCCGCGCGGTCGGCGCGGCCGTCGGCGCCTGCGTGGGCGGAGCGGTCGGCGGCGCGCGCACGGTCGCGGCAACGATCCGGGCCGGCACGCTGGTCGGCACGGCGGCCACAATCGGGAGCGGCGTCAGTGCGATTTCAGGCTGCGTCGGTTGCGGATTCGGAGCTGCCGATGCCTCGGGGGCGGGCGTCGGGTTGGGCGGGGCCGTGGGCGCGAATTTCGACAGTTCGTGATGGACGCGCGGGTGAGGCGGCGCCGAGCGCGGTTGGGCCGCAGCCTGCCGGTGCGGCGCGACCGCGGCGTGTGGTACGGGCGGAGCGGCGCGCGGGACGGCGACCGCGACGGTCTTAGGCACAGCCTGGCTCGTAACGGTGACGATCTGCGCGCCTTGCACCGACTCCGAAGAAGCTTGCTGCGAGGAAGACGTTGCGAGCGAAAACAGCAACATCGCGGCGAGGGCATGCAGAATCAGCGAGGCGACAAAACTCGTCGTCAATCGCTGCGGGTGACGGCGATCGTTATCGTCGCGCGGCACGATTCGAAACTAATGCGCTGCATCCGGCGCAGGAGCCTCTAGATAGGGACGCGCAACCGCCGTAGTTGCCGATGGAAACGATCCAAAAACGCACGAAGATCGTAGCGACGATCGGGCCCGCATCACGCGATCCGGAAATCATCCGCTCGCTCGTGTTGTCGGGCGCCAACGTCTTTCGCTTGAATTTCTCGCACGGCGAGCCGGCCGACCAAGGCGCGGCCATCGATGCGATTCGCAAAATTGCCGGCGAACTCGACACGCATATAGCGGTCTTACAAGACCTCCCCGGGCCCAAGGTGAGAACCGGGAAACTTACCGGCGACGCGCGATCGGTGCATTTGGAGCGCGGTGCTAGCTTTACGTTGACCACTGAGGATGTGCCGGGAACCGCGGAGCGCGTCTCGGTTACGTATCGCCACCTACCCGCCGACGTCGCCGTCGATAAGCGCATCTATCTGCAAGATGGCGCGATCGTGCTGCGCATCGTAGATAAGAGCTCCACGGAGATTCGCACAAACGTTGAAGTGGGCGGCGACCTGCGCCCGTCGCAAGGCATCAATTATCCGGATGGTTCGCTCAATCTCTCGGCTGTTTCAGAAAAAGATCTCGAGTATCTCGCGTACGGTCTGGAAAAAGACGTCGATTACGTGGCGGTTTCGTTCGTCCGGACGGCCGAAGATATCGCGCGCGTCAAAGCATTCATCGCAGAACGCAAGAAGACGACGCGCGTGCTTGCCAAGATCGAAAAACACGAAGCCCTCGAAGATATCGAAAACATCATCAACCACGCCGACGGCATTATGGTCGCTCGCGGCGATTTGGGAATCGAGATTCCGCTCGAGCGCGTCCCGCTGGTGCAGAAAGATCTCATCGCGCGCTCCAACCGCGCGAGCAAACCCGTCGTGACCGCGACACAGATGCTCGAATCGATGACGACCAACCCCCGGCCAACGCGCGCCGAAACGACCGATGTCGCCAATGCGATCCTCGACGGCACCGACGCGGTGATGCTTTCAGGCGAAACGGCGCTGGGAGCCTATCCGACCGAAGCCGTTCGCGTGATGGCCGAGATTGCGCGCGAGGTCGAGAAAGCGTATCCGCACGAGCTGTTGCAATTGCGCCGGCTCGAAGGCGTGACGCCCGACGTCGCGACGTCGATCGCCGAGGCTGCAACCCGTGCGAGCGCCGAGTTACACTTGTCTTACATCGTGACTGGCACGACGACGGGTAATGCGGCGCACCACATCTCGGCATTCCGTCCCAAGGCCCGCATCATCGCGCTCACGCCGCTGCCCGAAGTGGCCCGCCGGCTGGCTTTGCTCTGGGGGATCGAATCGCTCGTCATCGAGCCCTACTCGTCGATCGACGTGCTGCTGCACATCATGGAGCGGCGTATGGCTTCGGAAGGCCTTGTCGAGAGCGGCGACTCTGTCGCATTCACAACCGGCATGCCGGTCGGCGCGGGCGGCACAAACCTTTTAAAAATCCACCAGATACCCTAGCACAAGTGTCGGGGTGGTTTATTTGTCATGGTGAGCCTGTCGAACCACGCTTGAGCGAGCGAAGCGAGTCGAAAGCCGCGAGCTTAGTGTGTGCCCCCGCTGTCAAGCGCGAAATTACTGTACGTCGCCGTAACGTCCGCCGACATGCTGGGAATGCGAACCGCGGCATCTTGTTCCGACACAACCTCACGCGCGGCAACCGTGCCATATTTTTGCGTCATCGTAATCGTGCCGCCGTCGAAGCGCGACCATACGGCTTTGTCGATGTGGGCCTTTGCCATGTTTACGGTGATGTCGAGCGTTTTCACGAGCTTCGGCGCCTTCGGCGAGAGCCGTAACACGGGCTCGATTCCGGGCGCCGGCGGAACGAGTAACGAAACGTTATATCGCTGCAGCCAACCACTCGGATCGGCGAGATCTTCTTCCAAACCGCTGAGCTGATCGAGCGCTTTGGGCGCATCACGGAAAACGAAATGGTAAAAGCCCGGATGCTTATACACCTCGCTGCCGCTCACGGTTTTGGTAATCCACGGAAAGCCGCGCATATGCATGCGCACTTGTACGTTCGCGCTATATTGGGCCGGCGAGGCCGGATTAGAAGCCAGCCGTTGCAGAATTTGCCCGAGCGTTCCACCTGGAAGCGCGGCGCACAGCACGGCCAACGACATCGCGAGGACGGTCAGCCGGCACACTGCTCCCATCACATTGCAGTTGTACCCGCATTTCCTGAGAGCCGAGTTTAAATCTGATTAAACCGTACCGCCGCTTGCCTACTAGACTAATGAGCGATCGCTTCTCGCCTCTCAACGGTCTGTCGCAGGAGCGTTCGCGCGTGCTTCAATGCCGTATCGTGCGTTTCGCCGGAAAGCATGCGAGCGAGCTCTCCCGCGCGTTCCGCGTCCTTATCGATCCGCCTTACCGAAATCGTGGTTGCTGCGCGCGTCTCGCTTTTTTCCAGGACGTAATGCTCGTCGGCCCATGCGGCGATCTGCGCGAGGTGCGTCACGCACATCACTTGCGTATCGCGAGCGAGGCGGCCCAACCGCACGCCGACGGCGGTCGCCGTCGCGCCGCCGATCCCCAGATCGATTTCATCGAAGACGAGTGCCGTTTTCCCGCGCTTGCCCGCCAGTACGACGATGAGCGCCAGCAGAACGCGTGAGAGCTCGCCGCCCGATGCGACCCGCGCGAGCGGTCGCTCCTCTTCGCCCCTGTTTGCGGCAAACAAGAACTCAGCGTGCTCGGCGCCGGTCGCGGCGATTTCACCGAGCGTTTCGAACTGAAGACCGAAGCGCCCTGAGGGCAACGCGAGGTCCCGTAATTCCTTTTCGACGGCTTTTCGTAAGCGCTCCGCAGCCGCGTGCCGCACCTTTGAAAGCTCCGCCGCGGACGTGCGCAATTCACTTCTCGCGGATTCCAAATCGCGTTCCAACTGCGCTTTTCGCTCGCCGGCATTGCCGAACAGATCGATGTCCCTGCGAAACTCGTCAGCGGCTTTTAGGACGGCTTCGATGGATCCGCCATATTTGCGCTTGAGCGTATCGAGCGCGTCGAGCCGGGCATTGATCGTCTCCAACTCGGCGGGTTCGAATTCGGTCGAATCGAGCTGGCGCGCGATGCGCACGGCGAGTTCGTTGACCTCACTCTGCAGCGCGCCGGCGCTCTGCGCCATTTCGGCCAAACCTCCGCCGAGGTCGCGCAGCTGCTGCAGCGCGGCGCTCGCCGCGCCGAGCGCCGCCGCCGCCGAAGCATCTTCGGCCGCGAGCGAGTCATGGGCGCCGCGCAAAGCGAGCGCAATCTTCTCGACGTTATCCAAAAAACGGCGCCGATCGCTCAAGCGCTCGTCCTCGCCCGCAACGGGCGATGCGGACTCAATCTCTTCGAGCGCGTATTTCGCAAACGCATGCCGTTCTTGCGCGCGCCGTTCGCCTTCGCTGAGTTCGCGCAAATCGGCCGCGAGCTCGCCGGCGCGGCCGATTATAGACGCTACGCGTTCGCGCGCGCCCAACGCCGCGTCGCCGCCGAAGCGATCGAGCAGCTCCAAGTGATAAGCCGGCGCAAGTAGCCGCTGCGCTTCGTGCTGCCCCACAATATCGACGAGTTCCGCCGCCAGATCGCGCACGTAACCGGCCGTCGTTGGCCGGCCGTTGAGGCGCAGCACGGATTTGCCGGCTTCGCTCAACTCGCGCGAGATCGTCGCATCCTCATCGGGATCGAACTCGAAGCCGTCGGCGCAAAGCTTTTCGCGCAGGTTCTTGTCCGCTTCGAATTCCAGCGTCACCAAAGCTTTCGCGCTACCGCGGCGCACCACGTCGGCGCCGGCGCGTTCACCTAATACGAATGCGATGGCGCCGAGCACCATCGTCTTGCCCGAGCCCGTTTCGCCGGTGAACATCGTCGCGCCGCCGGCGAACTCAATCTCCGCGGCGGCGATCAGCTCGTAGTCGCCTATCGTGAGCCGGCGCAGCATTCCTAAACTCGCCGGCGATCTTTGATCGAAACGCCCCAGCGCATCTTATCTTCGAGGCGCTCGAAGAACCGCAGCGGCGCCGTGCGCGCGAAACGCACCATGCGGGGATGGAGCTCGATGACCACCGACGCTCCCGGCGCGAGCTCGCTGACCGCATCGCCGTCACATTCCAGTTGCGCGCGCAGGATCTCGGAGTCGCAACTGATTTGAATGCGGGAACTGGTCGGGACGATCAGCGGCCGAGAGAACAGGGTGTGCGGCAAGAGCGGCACGATACCAAATGCGTCGACGTGCGGAGAAATAATCGAGCCGCCGGCCGATAGAAAATACGCGGTCGAGCCGGTCGGCGTCGCGACACAGATGCCGTCGGCGGGGATGTGCGCAGCCTGCTCTTCATTCAGCTGCAGGCCGAACGGCACGATGCGCGAGATCTCGCCTTTGCGCACGACCACATCGTTGAGCGCGAAGAAACTGCGGCCGTCGTAGTGCGCCTGCAGCGCAATGCGCTCCTCGATCTCCAAACCGCGCGCCAGCAGCTCGGGCAGCTGATCGATGCGCGGATCGTCTTCGTCGAACTCGGTGAGAAAGCCAAGCCTGCCGGTGTTGATCCCAATGATCGGGATGCCGTCCTCGACGACAATGCGCGCAGCCCGCAACAGCGTACCATCGCCGCCGACCGTAACCAGCAGCGAAGCATCCGCGAGTTTCGCGCGGTCTGAAGCGATGGGCAATCCCGGATCCGAACCCGGGCATAGGCAAATGGTGTAGCCGGCGCCCTTAAAACGATCGGCGACGCGAACGCCCACCGTGCGCGAGTTCTCGCGGTTGGCGTCGATGTAGAGCGCCACGACGCCCTTTTTGGCGGCGACGTTCATCCGACGACCTCGTCGATCCGCGCATCGGAAACGCCCGTCCCGCGCCGCCTCAACAAAAGCAGAAACTCGCGGTTTCCGGCCGGCCCCAAGAGCGGAGACGCCGTTAGGGCGGTCGCGGTCAATCCTAAATCGGCCATTGCATCGCGGATTTCGCGCAAGACCGCGCGGTGTACTTCGGGATCGCGTACGACGCCGCGCTTTCCGAGTCGATCGCGCCCGGCTTCGAACTGCGGCTTCACGAGGGCCACGATCTGCCCTTGCGCCAAAAACGCGACCGCGCGCGCCACAATCGTGCGAAGCGAGATGAATGATGCGTCGACCACGATGATCTCGAACGGCTCGCCCGCAAAAGCATCGGCCGAAAGCGTCCTGAAATTCGTCCGTTCCATCACCGTCACGCGCGGATCGTTGCGCAGGCCCCAATCTAATTGTCCGTAGCCGACGTCCACAGCCGTAACATGCTTTGCTCCGCGCTTTAGCAGGCAATCGGTGAAACCGCCGGTCGACGCGCCCACATCGAGCGCGCGCATTCCGCGCACGTCAACTTCAAATTCCGAAAGTGCGCGATCGAGCTTCTCGCCTCCGCGGCTTACAAACGGCCGCGGCCGTTCGACTTCTATGGCCGCACCTTCCCGAATGGAGGTGCCCGGCTTAGTCGCCGGCGCGCCGTTCACGCGCACGCGGCCTTCGATAATCAGCGCGCGAGCCTGCGAACGGCTGATGCCGCTGCGCTCAGCGACGAGCTCATCCAGCCTGGCCATGCTGCGGAGGTTCACCCGTGCAGGCATCCTTTCATTTGGGATCGGAGATATGCGCATAGAGAGGAGCGGCACAGTGGAAAAACGCGCGATCTCGTTTGCACAGGACATCCGCCCGCTATTTCGCCCGGTTGACGTACAACATATGGCGCCGATGGGCGTGCTTCTAGATGACAACGGATACATGTCCGATCCGCAAAATGCGCAAGTGGTCTACGAATACCTTAAGGGGGAGCGGCAACCGCAAATGCCGCCAGGCGGCCCATATTGGAACGAAGAGCAGTTGCAGCTTTTCTCGGAATGGTTGGCCGGCGGCCGCCAGCCGTGAGGACCGAGTCGCGAACCGGCAGCGCTCAGCTCGATCTCCGGTTCGGTCCAAAATAGCGGCTTTGTTCGCCGGCAATCCGTCGTCCCTGATAGCGAGCGAGCGACATGATCGCAATCATCGGATTTGCACCGCACGACGTTGGAAATGCAGACGAGTCGCATACCATCAGACCCTGGACACCGTGGACCTCCCCGCGTGAATCAGCGATGCCAGTTCGAGGATCCTCGCTCATTTTGACCGACGCCTGCACATGCGCTGAAGAAACTAGTGTCTCGTTAGGCGCGAACCTGAGTTTCTCGCACAGGGCAGCCTCTGAAGGCGCACGGAAAATGGCATTCCCTCTGGGCGTAACCGGTTCGTTCGACGTTAAGATCGCTTCTTTGGCTCCGGCCGAAAACATTATCTGTACCATTCTTGCCGCCGCATAGCGGAGTTTTTGTTTGTCGGATTCGGTCAACCGGTACGTGATAACGGCCTTCCGGTCGTCGGCGCTCCATGAAACGCGATTACCGTCAGACGGCGTATCTACGAGCATTGCTCCAAACCCAGCAAGGCTGTCGTACTGGCGCATCAATTCAAAATGCTCCACACCGAAGCCGGGGAGCGCGATAGCGGCGTCGATTGGGTGATCGAAGAGGCACTCCAGCATGAACCCGTGATCGGCATAGAAGTGATCGCTGTAATAGCTTCCGGTAATCCCACGATAGTTCACTAACTTATGATCGAAGATGCCGGCGATAGGAAGGCTTGGGTGAAGGACGAGACCACGCCCTATGCGGTCGAACGGATCAGGCACACGCGAACGCTGGAGGAGTGCCGGGCTTTCAATCGCGCCCGCGCTCACGATGACAAGGTTCGCTTGAATAGTAACGGGCCCGGGCGCCGTGGTATTGCTGCGCGAGCCGGGCTTCGTCGGCGTGACGGCGCCCGAAGCGCCCACCGCATGCATTCCTCGTTGTGAACGCACCAGCCGAACCTCGTCGATTGAACAATGATGAATCAATCGCACCCCTTTTTGGAGCGCGTCTTGGAGATACGTCACCATCGTTCCGCGTTTTGCGTCGTACGCGCACCCTTGGCCGCAAAAACCGCAGCCGATGCAGCCGCGCATATTCAACTCAAATTTCCGGGCCGAAACCCCAAGGCGACGGCAGCCTTCCGCAAAGAGCCAATTGTTGTCGTTTACTTCCGCGTCGGCCGGTTCGTGTACGCTGCACCTTGTTCGCACGTCGCGCAAGACCGCGGGCAGGTTCAACCCGCTTACGCCATAGTCGTTAGATGTCGCATCGAAAGAGAAGCCTTTAAGGCCATACTGCTGTCGCCAACCACGCCAAACGGCCGGAATCGGGTCGAACGAGAGTGCGTAGTTCACCGTAGTTCCGCCCCCGACGCACTCGCCGCCGGCAACCGGTATTGCGCCGTCTGCGGTTGACCGCGCTCCATTCTCGGCTAGCAGCGTCATCATGTCGAGCTCCCGTTGATTGAAAAATTCCGCGCCGTAATATGCGCCTTTTTCAACGAGCACAACTGACAGATTTGTGCTTTCGGCAAGTGTTGCGGCGATTGTCGCTCCTGCGGCGCCAGAACCTATAACCAATACGTCGCATGTTACGTTTGTCACGTGCGACTCGCATCGAGCAATGGTCCGGCGTAATCTATTGCAGCCCACGATTCCGGCATGGAGTAGAAGGCCACGAACGAAACGGCCCGGACGGACCCGTAGAAACGTCGACGCGTGCTGAACGCGCTTTGGGACCACAATCGAAAGTAAGTGGCGCGCTCCTTTGGGCTGAGGACCGGAAAGGCGGCAGAGGCCGGGAGTCCGCTTGCAGCGATTGCAGCGGCATCACTCGCGATAAGTTTTCGCACGTCAGCGCCAGGCACCGCGGCCCTTTCCGCGGCGAAAAGCGGGTCCGAGCCGGTCGAAAATGACCTCAGGTTCGAAAAATCCATCAGCGATGCTTGAAACGTGCGGCTTTCATTCAATTTGAACAGCGCATCGATCCGGAGCACAAGCGCGGCGCTCTGGATATTTGGGAATGAGGGCGCGCCAAATGGCAGCAGCGTTTCGACAAGTGGCGTGAACTCCGCGTTGGGAGGTTCGCTTTGAGCGGCGAGCGCGACATCACGCAGGAACGCTACGGCAGCAAGAGCCGCCGATGAATTGAGAAAGGTGGAGCGTCTCAATCTCTTAGAACGGGATCTCTTCGCCCGAACTCGCTTCCTCTGTCTGCGTGGCAGATTCCATGGCGCGATCGATTTGCTGCTGCGCTCCTTTGAGCAACTTTTCGCACTCGGTTGCAAGCGTCTTGCCCTCTTTGAACAACGCAACCGCGCGATCGAGCTCGACGTTGCCGCCCTCAAGTTCTTTGGCGATCGCTTCTAAGCGCGCGACTTTTTCTTCGAAAGGACCGGGCTTCTGATCAGCCATCGAGCACCTTCTTCTCGACCCGCGCCTGCAATCTTCCGCGCTGCACTTTCGCGTCGATGCGCGCGCCGTCGGGAACGGACGACGCGTCGCGAACCGCGCGACCCTCGAACGTGACGATCGCGTAGCCGCGCGAGAGCGGCGCCTCCGGGTTGACGCCTTCGAAACGCGCGCGCAGCAAATCGAATCGCTGGTGGGCGTTACGCACTGCCGCCGTGCCGGCTTGCCGGAACGCAAACTCGAGCCGCGCCAGCCGCTCGCGCCGTTCCGTTAAGCGCCGCTGAGGCGTAGCCGCGTCCAACCGTTTTTCGAGGCGCGCGACCAATTGTTCGCGATCGCGAATGCGCTCGCGCAGCGAGCGCGACAACCCCTCCCGCGCATGGTCGAACCGCTGCGCCCAATTGCCGACCGCAATGCGCGCCCCGTGCGCGATCCGCGTGCGGGCTCGTTCGATCCGGCTCATGAAGCGATCGGCGATTTGGCCGAAGTATTGCGCCGCATTCGATGGCGTTTCGCAGGTGTAATCGGCTACGAAATCGCTCAAGTGCACGTCCTCGGCGTGCCCGACGGCCGATAGAACAGGATGCTTGGAGCGCACGATCGCGCGCACCACAGGCTCGCGGTTGAATGGAAAGAGATCCTCATACGAGCCGCCGCCGCGCGTTAAGATCGTTACATCCACGTCGAGCCGCGAAGCTTTGTCGATTGCTTCGGCGATGTCGATCTCCGCGCCGTCTCCCTGCACGCGTGTTTCGATAAATTCGATGCTGATGAAGGGCGCACGCCGCGCGATCGTCTGCAAGAAATCTTCCGCGCCCTTTCCGCGAGCCGATACGACGGCGACCCGAAGCGGGAACCCGGGAAGCGGCCGCTTGCGATCGGGTTCGAACAAACCTTCCTCGCGGAATCTCTTCTTGAGCGCTTCGAACTGCGCGTACAGCAAGCCGATTCCGGAAAGCTCGACGGCTTTTACGAAGAGCTGATACTGGCTGCGCTGCGAAAACGTCCCGTAGTCGCCGCCGGCAATGATCTCATCGCCGTCCTTAAACGGCGGAAGATTCGTCGCGTCGCTCGCCCACGCAACGCACTTGAGAATGTCGTTGCCTTCCTTCAGATCGAAATAGACCCGTCCGCTCGCATGGCGCGTCAGTCCGGAAACCTCGCCGCGCACGCGCAAACCCGCCAAAATCTTGTTTTGCGAAATGATCCGCCGGATGTAATCGACGATCTTGCTGACGCTTTGCACCGTCTCGAGCGGAAGCGCGCCCGATGGTCGCTTAAATAGTGAGTCTTGCATCACTACGGCGTCGCCGTCGGATCGGGCGGTGCGGCAGTCGGCTCCGGCGAGAACGTCGGCGCCGGCGGCATATTGTTGATCACCGGCACCACCGCCGCGGCGGCAGCCGGAGCTTGCGATGGCAGCGCACGCGTATGTCCGCACCGCGAGATCGGCTCGGTACCGTTCAAAAAGTATTCGTAGGCACCGTAACCGCCGCCGCAACTCGCGGCTTTTACGACTTCACCGCTTGGAAAAATGAAATCGTGCTTGGCGACATTTCTGAGCGCCGCTTGCATAAAGCGCGCCCAAATACGTGCGGGAATATTCCCGCCGTACGATTCGCTCATCGGATAGTAGTTGTCGTTGCCGAGCCAAACGGCCGTAACCAAGTCGGGCGTGTAACCGACAAACCAGGCGTCTCTAAAGTTGGTGGTCGTGCCGGTTTTTCCGGCGGCAGGCCTGCCGATCACGGCATTGGGATAGCCGGTACCGTGATTGATGACGTCTTCGAGCATCGTCGTCATAACATAAGCAGTGCCCGCGCTGACCACTTCGGTCTGCTCGGGAAAGCGATCGTCGAGTACGACGTTGCCCAGCGAATCCTTCACCACGCGAAATGCCGAGGGCGTCACGTGCACGCCTTGGTTGGCGAGGGTTGAATAGCCGCTGGCCTGGTCCAGCGGGCTTATCACGGAAGTGCCGAGCGCCAGCGAAAGATTGGGCTCCAAGAGAGATTCGACGCCCATCCGGTGCGCGTATTGAATCACGCGATCGACGCCGACCAGCTGCAGCAATTTTACGGCGACGATGTTGCGGCTCTGCGCGAGCGCGACGCGCAGCGAAATCGGGCCCATGTAGCGGAAGTCGTCATCTTGCGGCGCCCACTGTGTGCCGTCACCCATCGGATAGCTGACCGGTGCGTCGGCGATAACGGTCGTAGGCGTCATGCCCGTGTCGATCGCTGCCGTGTAGACGTAAGCTTTAAAAGATGAACCCGGCTGGCGGTGCGCCTGCCAAGCGCGATTGTATTGGTTTTGCAGCGAAAAATGCGCTCCGCCGATCATCGCAACGATCTCGCCGGTAGAGGGCCGCAGCGCGACGAGCGCAGCTTCGTCCGCTCCGATCCCCTCCGACTGCGCCGCGCCGACGCCCCAGTCGACCGCGCTTTGCGCGATCTCTTCCATCGCCGGATCGATGGTGGTAAAAACTTGCAGACCGCCTTCATAGGTCGCGGGTTTTCCAAACGTTTTTTCGAGTTGGTCCACAACGTACGTCGTAAACCACGGATCGCGGTAGCCTTGCAGGCCGGCCGGACGCAAGCCGCTGAGTTGCAGCGGCGCCGCGTACGCCGCATCCGCTTGCGCTTGCGTGATGTATCCGCTCTCGACCATGCGGCCGAGCACGTGCAGCTCGCGTTCGCGCGCGAGCGGCAAGTTCACGTACGGCGAATAATCGGAAGGCGCGGCAATCAAACCCGCGAGCATCGCCGCCTGACCGAGCGTGAGCGAATCGGCTCCGCGCCCAAAATAGGTGTGCGCGGCAGCGCCCACGCCGTACGCGCCCGACCCGAGATAGATCAGATTGAGGTAGCGCTCGAGAATTTCGTCTTTGGTGTAGTAGCGCTCGATCTCCATCGCAAGCAGCGCCTCTTGGATCTTGCGCGCGATCGTCTGCTGGTCGGTGTAAAAGAGCCCGCGCGCCAGCTGCTGCGTGATCGTGGACGCGCCTTGTTCGATGCGCTTGTGCGAGAGATCGGCGACTCCCGCGCGTACGATCCCGAAAAAGTCAACGCCGTGATGTTTGTAGAAATTGTGATCTTCGTTGGCGATGAATGCCTGGCGCACAACCGCCGGAATCTTATCGATCGGAAGCCAAATCCGGTTTTCCTTGTACAAGTTGGCGAGCAGGCTGCCGTCACGTGCGTAGATCCGCGTAGATCTCGCCGGCTGGTAATCCGCCATCCGGCTGATGTCGGGAAGATTGCGCGAATACGCAGCGACGACCCCGGCGATCGAGCCGGCCAGAAAAAGTACGAGCAGGAGCAACGCAACTGCGGTGTACCGTAGAACTTTACGCACTGCCGTTTCCCCTGATCACCGACGAGAGCACGCCGTTGACAAAGCGCCCGGAGTCTTCGGTCGAAAAGCGCTTGGCAAGTTCGACCGCTTCGTTAATGACCACCGGCTCGGGCGTTTCGGGATGATGCCGCAACTCAAAGGCCGCCATACGCAACAGCAAACGGTCGATCGTGGGCAACCGTTCGATCGTCCACTGCTGCAGCAGTGGCGCCAGCGTTTCGTCGCTTTCCTGCGCGTGCTCCAGCGTGCCCAAAACGAGATCTTTTACGAAGATGCGGTGCGCGCTGTCGCCCGAAGCGACCAGATATTCATCGAGCACTTCCGCCGGATCGCGGTGCCCAACCTCGACGGAAAAGAGCGCTTGCAGCGCAAGCTCGCGGCCCAGCCGTCGCGAAGGCATGCCGGCCCCTAAGCTGCGTCGTCCCGCCGCATGAGGGCGGGAAGAAAGTCGATCGTATAGCGGCCTTTGATAAACGCATCGGTGGCGAGCACTTCGAGGCACTGCGCAATCGTGGTGTTTACGCCTTCGATAATCGTTTCGCGAAGCGCGCGTTCCATGCGCGCGATGGCGGCTTCGCGAGTCTCTCCGAACGCAACGATTTTCGCCAGCAGCGAATCGTAATATGGAGGAACGGTCGCGCCCGAATAGATGTGCGTATCGACCCGGATACCGGGACCGCCCGGGAAAACCACGTTGGTAACCGTACCCGCAGCCGGCGCAAAGTTATTGCGCGCATCCTCGGCGTTTATGCGGCACTCGATGGCATGTCCCCGCGGTTTGAGATCCGCCTGCGTATATCCCAACGGTTCGCCCGCCGCGATCCGGATTTGCTCCTTGACCAAATCGATATTGTAGACCATCTCGGTAACGGGATGCTCGACTTGAATGCGCGTGTTCATCTCCATGAAGTAGACGCGGTCTCCGCTTACCAGGAACTCGAGCGTGCCCGCATTGCTGTAGTGCACCGCTTGCGAGGCCCGTAACGCCATCGCGAGCAGCGATTGGCGAACTTTATCGGAGAGGTTTGCCGCGGGCGCCTCTTCGATCAACTTTTGGTGCGAAGGCTTTTGCACCGAACAATCGCGCTCGCCCAAAAGGACGATGTTTCCGAAATTATCGCCGAGGACTTGCACTTCGATATGGCGCGGGCTGACGATCAGTTTCTCCATATAGAGTCGTCCGTCTTTAAAACTCGCCTCGGCTTCGTTCTGCGCGCTGTTGAACGCCCGCTCGAGCTCGTCGGGTCCCGCGACGACGCGCATGCCTTTTCCGCCGCCGCCGGCGGTCGCTTTAAGCAAAACCGGGTAGCCGAGATCGCGCGCGGCGCGCCGCGCTTTATCGACCGATTCCAGAATATCGGTACCCGGCGTCGTTTCCACTTTCGCCTCGCGCATCACGCGCTTCGCCGTCGCTTTGTCGCCCATCATGGCGATCACTTCGGCGGGCGGTCCGATGAAAGCCAAGCCGTGGTCGGCGCAGATTTGCGCGAAGCGCGCGTTCTCAGCCAAGAAACCGTATCCGGGATGCACCGCGTCGCAGTGCGTAATGAGGGCCGTGGAAATGATGTTGGGAATGCTCAAGTAGGATCGCGCGGCCGGACCCGGACCAACGCAAAACGCTTCGTTCGCATGCCGAACGTGGAGCGACTCGCGATCGGGCTCTGAAAAGATCGCCACGGTTTTGACGCCCAGTTCGCGGCAGGCACGGTTGATGCGCAACGCGATCTCGCCGCGATTCGCGATCAACACTTTCTTAAACACGCGCGACCTCGAAAAGCGTTTGTCCATATTCGACCGGCTGCCCGTCATCGCAGCACACGGAAACCAAGCGTCCGGAACCGAGCGAGCGAACGGGGTTGCGAATGCCGAGCGCTTCGACATAGGCGAGTTCGCGGTCGGAATCGAGCAGCTCACCTACAATGGGCGCGGGCCGGCTGAACCGGAAAATTCCAACGAGATCGGATTTTATCTCGTCCAAGTTTTCAACCGGGGGCGCCTGCATCTGCGGCTCGGCCGTTTCGGCTGTCGCGAGCCGCGAACTCGCGCGCCGGCGGAGCTCGACGTGGCCGCCGTCGCGCTCTATGCGCAGCCGCACCAGATCCGTTTCCAAGAACGTCTGCACGAGCGCGCGCACGCGTTCCACCACGTTATTTCCAGGCATGGAAGCCTACGGGTTCGCCTCCACGGATGCGCGTTCCGCTGCAGGCAGGTTGGCTGCATCGGCCGCGTAGCGCTCGTCGATTTCGGCAAGCGGCACGAGCGCGAACGCGCGCTCACGCAGGCGCGGGTGCGGTATTTGCAGTCCGGGCTCGTTCAGCTGCAGCTCGTCGTAAAACAATATGTCGAAATCGATCGCGCGCGGTCCCCAGCGTTCCGATTCCTTGCGCCCCAGCGTGCGCTCCAATTCCTTGATTCGCTGCAACAGGTCGCGCGGCGAAAGCTCCGTTTCGACGATCGCGGCGGCGTTACAAAAATCCGGCTGGTCCGTTCGTCCCCACGGTTTGGTGCGATAGAGTCGTGAAGACGCCGTCACGGTTCCGACTTCACCCAGCGCGTCGATTCCGGCGCGCACGTTGGCGGCCGGATCGCCCAGGTTTGAACCCAGGCCTATTCCGGCTCGGGGCATGCGCGAAATTTAGGATTGGCACGGCGGAGCGTTACACTCGGCGTCGCGCCTTGCAATATGCCGGGCTTAGCGACCGTGATCTCGGCGCGCGCCACGCGCGCGTCGTCCAACACCGCGCGCGCGATCTCCGCCGCCAAACGTTCGATCAAGCGGAACGACGTCGATTCAACGATCTTGGCGACCGTATTGCGCACCACGGCATAATCGACGGCATCTTTCAAGTTGTCGCTTTGCTCCGCCGGCCGCAAGTCCACTTCGAGAACGACGTTGACATCGAATGGTTGAGCCGCATCGCGCTCGCCGGGATCGGCGCCGTGGCGGCCGAACGCGCGGATACCGTCGATCCGCATTACGTCCATCCGGCCGGCCTCCAGTTCCGCACGATCGCGTCGGCGACGCTTACGACATCGCGCGTCTGCAAAACGTCGTGCACGCGCACCATATCGATGCCGGCGGCGATCGCGAGCGCGGTTGTAGCCGCAGTGCCGTACACGCGATCTGCCGGATCGCGCCCGGTTATTTTGCCGATCGTCGACTTGCGCGAAGCTCCGATGAGCGTCGGAAAACCGAGCTCGACCAAGCGCGGAAGCTGCTGCAAGACGCGTAGGTTGTCATCGGCGCTTTTGCCGAAGCCGATCCCCGGGTCGAGGATCACGTGCTCGGCCGGCATGCCGGCGCGCACCGCACGCGCGGCGGCTTCTTCCAGAAACGGAAGTACTTCGTCCATCACGTCGCCGTCGTAGTGTGGTTCGGGTTTGTTATGCATGACGACCACCGGCATCCCGTGTTCCAACGCCGCGTCCAGCAATTCGGCCGGAAGTCCCCAGATAGAGTTGAGCATGTCGGCGCCCGCGCCGTAGGCGGCTTGCAAGACGGCCGGCTTGTACGTGTCGACGGAAAGAATGGCTGACGGCGAATGCCCGCGGACGTTGGCGATGACGGGAGCGAGGCGCGCAATCTCCGTTTGTTCGCTCGCCGGCCGATGGCCGGGGCGTGTCGACTCGCCGCCGATGTCCAAAATGTCGCTGCCGCGTTCCAGCTGCGTCTGCGCGTAGGCAACCGCCAGAGCCGGCTCTTCGATACCGTCACCCGAAAAAGAATCGGGCGTGACGTTGACGATGCCCATGATATACGTGCGCAAGCCCCACACCAGCGCGTGGCCGCGTAGGCGAAGAGAACCTCTAGTGTGCGGCGCGGCTTGCAACGACGTTCTCCATCCACCATTCGCGCAGCTCGGCAACGACGAACGTCGAGCCGGTCACGACGACGATCTCGTCGCCGCTCGCGTTGCGCCGCGCGATGCTGAAGGCTTCCACCGGATCGGTGACGGCGCGTCCCCATAGGCCTGCAGTTTCGGCGATGCTTGCCAAACGTTGGGGCTTCGCCGCGGTTCGCCCGCGCGCATCGAACGAGGTAAAGATCAGCGTCGCAGGCACCTGCGCGAACACACGCAAGATTTCGCCGGCATCCTTGCTCTCGCCGATCGCGATAACGAACGTAAAGCGTCGATCGGGAAAAAGCGCGCGTAGCGAGCGCACGAGGTTATCGGCCTTATCCGGGTTGTGCGCCACATCGAAAATCACGGCCGGATGCGTCGGAAAGTATTCCATGCGCCCCGGCAAATCAACGTGCGCCAAGCCGCGTTCGACCTCTTCGCGCGCCGGCCGCAATTGCGGCGGGAGCTGTTCGAGCGCGAGCACCGCGCAAGCCGCGTTGCGCTGCTGAAATTCACCGAGCAGGGGCAACTCGATCCGGTATTCCGCCTCCGGCGTTTTCAGCGTAAAATGCTGACCGGACGTCTCCGCCTCCGCTTCTAGAATTTTCACCAAGTCGGGAACGAACAGGAACGGCGCGCCCACTCGCGCGCACTGCGCTTCAATGACCGCGCGCGCTTCGGGGCGATCGACCGCGCTCAAGAGCGGCACACCCGGTTTGGCGATGCCGGCTTTGTCGGCGGCGATTTGCTCCACGGTGTCGCCGAGAATGTCGGTGTGGTCGAGCCCAACGTTGGTGATCAGACTCACCAGCGGATGCAGCACGTTGGTGCCGTCCAATTTACCGCCGACACCCACTTCGATCACCGCGACATCCACTTCTTCTTGCGCGAAATACAGAAACGTCAGCGCAAGCAGCGTCTCGTAATACGACGGGCGGGTAAATTCAGCGGCGATACGATCCATCGCCGGAATCAGCGCTTCGATCAGTTCGGCGAAGCGTTCTTCTGAAACCGGCACGCCGTCGATTTTTGCGCGCTCCACAACCGAACGCAGGTGAGGCTTGGTGTGCAGCCCGGTGCGCTTGCCGGCCGCGCTTAATGCCGACGCGATCATCACCGCCGTCGAACCTTTTCCGCTGGTTCCGCCAACGTGAATCGTAGGATAGCGCTCCTGCGGATTGCCAAGCTCTTCGAGGAACCGTCGCATACGGTCGAGCCGGTAGGGCTCGCGGCGCGATCCCGTCTCGCTGACGAGTTCCAAAACGTAAGCGTGCGCTTGTGCGAACGTCACCGCTGCTTACCCGTGGTCGGTTTCTCCGTTCAATTGCTTTATCGCGTGCGGCAGAATGGGCAATACCACGCCGAGCGTCTCGGCGACCGCTTTCGGGCTTCCCGGAAGATTGACGATAAGCGTGCGGTGCCGCACACCCGCCATTGCCCGGGAGAGCATCGCGGTTGGAACGATCGCGATCGAGGCGGCGCGGATCGCTTCCGCGATGCCCGGCACTTCATAATCGAGAATTGCAGCGGTGGCTTGCGGCGTGCGATCGCGCGGAGAGAGGCCCGTTCCTCCGCTCGTCAGCACCAGCGACGCCTTGCCGGAATCGCACAGATCGATCAGCTCGGCTTGCAGCGCGCCGGCGTCGTCCGGCAGCACGGTTTCTCGGACGATCTGATACTCGGCTCCCAAGCGCTCGCGCATGATCGGAATGCACGCATCCGGGCGTTCCCCCGATGCCGCGCGATCGGAGAGGACGATCAGCGCCGTTTTCACTTGGTTTTTTCCAATAGGCGCACCGACTCGATCGTGATGCCCTTTTCGATGCCTTTGGTCATGTCGTAGATCGTCAAGGCGGCAATCGCCGCGGCAACCATGGCTTCCATCTCAACGCCCGTCTGCGCCGTAGTGCGCGCGACGGCTTCGATGCCCAGCACGTCGCCGTCCCACGTAAACTCGACGTTGACGGCGCCCAGCGGAATGGCATGCGCGAGCGGGATCAGGGCGGGCGTTTGCTTCGCAGCCATCACGCCGGCGAGCTGCGCGGCAACCAGCGCGTCTCCCTTTGCAAGCGTCGCGTCGCGTAAAGCCTTGGCTGCTTCGGCTCCCAGGCGCACGCGAGCTTGCGCGCGCGCGGTTCGCACCGTGTGATCCTTATGCGAAACGTCGACCATCTTCAGATCGCCGCCGGGGCCGAAGTGCTGCATTTACCTGGCCGGAGCCATGCGCATCCAAAGCAAGCTTAAAACGGCAAGCACCGCGTAGACGATGCCGTGCTTGACGTGCCGCTGGCCGTCGAAGCCGAGCAGGTGCGAGAAATGCGCGGCGCCCGTAAATGCCAGCACCGCGGCCACCACAAAGACGACGAACAGAACAATTGCGAGAACTTTCAATGAATCACTCCTAAGCGTGCGAGTGTGAAACAGGCCGCGCCGAAAACCAAGCAGTACCAGCCGAACGGACGGAGATCGTTGCGGCGAAAATAACGGACTAAGAAAGCTACCGAAGCGTACGCGGCTATTCCGGCGAGAACTCCGCCGATAACCGCTTGGACGAGCACACGGTGACTTCCCGGTCCGGTTAAGTCTCCAATCTCGAACAGCCCGGCGGCCAGAATCACCGGTGTTGCCAGCAGGAACGAATATTGCGCGGCGTCCTCATGATCCAAATCGCAGATCAAACCGGCGACCATCGAGGCGCCCGACCGCGATATCCCGGGAAACAGCGCCAGCGCTTGCCCGACGCCGATGCCGGCGCTTTGCGCCCACGAGAGCGACGCCACCGGTTTGTCCGCCCGGCCCAACTGCTTCTTCTGTCGCTTGCGCAGCCACTCGCCCAGAAACATGACGCCCGCATTCAACATCAGGAATAACGCCGCCACCTCGGCGCTTCCGAAGAATTTCTGCACCGTATCCTTGAGCAGCACACCGAGTATGCCGACCGGAACCGTTCCGACGATCAGCAGCCACGCCAGCTTCTCGTTAGAATCGCCGCCGATCTTTCCGCGCATGACGCTGGCGAAAAACGCGCGCACGATCCGCAGCCACGTCGTTCGATAGTAAACGACCAGCGCTACCGCCGTTCCCAAATGCAGCACCGTTACGAATGCCAGAAACGACGGGTCCGAGCGATTGAAATGCCAATGCAGCAGCGCCGGAATCAGAATCGTCTGCCCCAGGCTGCTGATCGGGAAGAGTTCGCTTACGCCTTGCAACAGTGCGAGGGCCATCGCTTGGAGGAAGGTCATACGCTCACCAAGCCACAAACCTCACCGTAAACGTATACGTTGCGGCGATGCCTTTGCATCGCACGTACTGCGGCGTATAGCTCGCTTTGCGGGCCATCGCCATCGCGCTTGCGTCCAAGCCGTCGTTGCCGGTCGAGCGCGCAACCTTTGCGTCCGTGACGTTGCCCGAAGGATCGAGCGATACGTCGATCGCGGCGATACCGCTTACGCGGCTCGCGCGTGCCGCGACGGCAATCTCCGCAACGTCAGGTGTTGCGCTGACCCCCGGCGTTGCATTCGGGCGAACGCAGCCCGCCGTGGAGATCGCGGCGGTGGCGATCGGCCGCGGTGTTTGCGCGGCGACGGCCGGCGGCGGGCCGCCCGCGTTCTTTCCTCCGCGCGAAGTCACATGCGGCAATGCGATATGCGAGCGTGACTTCGAAACGAGCGGACGCGCCGTTTGCAACGGTTTGGGCGCAGGGGTTTGCGCCGGCGCCGGCGTGCGGCGCACAATTTGCACGACGCGCACGTTTGAGATCTGCTCTTCGGACTGCGAATGCGTGTACGGCGAATACCAATAGATTGCCAGGATCAAATGAAGGAGGATCGAGATCGCCAGCGCGGCGAGGAGAATTTTGCGGGTTTTAATTACTGGTTCGGGTCGAACGTAACCTTAAACAGGTAGTCGCCCGTTACCGCTTCGCAGTTCACGACCTTCGCCGAATATGTGGACTGTCGCGCCGCCGAGAGCGCGGCTTGGTCGAGCGACATGTTGCCGCCGCTTTGGAAAATCGACGTACCGACGAGGCTGCCGCTAGGGCTGACCGTCACTTTTACTTGCACCGTTACTTGACCGAGGCCCAGCTCGCGCGCGGTTTCGGGATAATCGGGCGAAACTTGCTGAACGACGGTCGCATCCATATACGGATTCCTACAGGCAGGTTTCGGGGTTCCGACGGGAGCCGGCGGGTGGGGCGCGGCCGTGCCCTGGCCCGATGGAACTCCGTTTTCCGAACCGTTCCTGGGCGGAACGTAACGATTGTTCGTGCTCGAGTTCGAACTGTTGCTCGTTGTTTTCGGCACGTTAACTTTGAGCTGCGGCTGCGGCTTAGCCTGCGGCGGCGCCGTAGCGTTGGGCGGCGGCGTCGGAGTGGGCGGCGGCGTCGGCGTAGGCGGCGGCGGAGTCGGCACCTTTACGACGATCTTCTTGGTGACCGAGACTTTTTCAACTTGCTGGTCTTCGTTGTATGATTTCAACTTGGGGAAGAAGCCTGCGAAAACAAGATGAACGCCAAGGGCGATCACAAACGCCCAGCCGATGAAGCTGCGTACGCGTCCACCCCCGGTGATCATCTGATGGGGCACTAGGTCTTGCTTCCCTCGGGTTTATTAGCTAAGCCGAACTCCGTCAAGTTCTGCGATTTGGCGGCATCCATGACTTGCAAAATCGTTCCATAGCTCGACTTGGGATCGGCCTTGATGATGACGGTCTTGAAATGGCCGCCCGTATTGGCTTGAAGATCGGCAAACGCGGCCTTGGCATCTTGAATGGTCACGACGTTTGAGCCGATCGTGATGTTATTCTTACCGTCGACAAACACGAGGATCTGCGACGGAAATACTTTTTGTTTGTTGTGTGCCAACGGCAACGGCGGCTCTTTGGTAACGGCCGCCAAAATGATGAAGATAATCAGGAGTACCAACAGCACGTCCGTGAAGGGCGTGATGTTGATGGTCGACATGACTTCCTCGTCGCCTTGACCTGTGGATACAGCCACGGGTTATCTCACCTCTCCAGTTATGAAGTTACGAATCCGACGTCTTCGAGGCCCGCGTCCCTCGCTGCGTCGAGAATCCGGATGATGATGCCGTACGGCGCCTTCGCATCGGCGGTGACCGAAACGTGCTTGTTGCCGCGTTTTAGGCGGTCGGTCGCCATAACGGCATAAATGCCGACTTCGTCGGTCTTCACGCCGTCGACGAAGATCACGCCCTTGTTGTTGACCAGGACCTCGATTTCGTTCTTCTTCGGCGGCGTCGGATTGCTGGTGTTGTTGTTGTTGGGCAGCTCTTTTTCGAAGCCGGGCGGCGTGAGCAGCGCCGCCAGAATCATGAAGATGATCAGCAGCACTAATAGCACGTCCGTAAAGGGCGTGATATTGATCTCCGCCATCACGTCTTCGTCCTGTTTCGCGGACAGCAAGCTCATAGCGCGCTTCCTACTGAGTTACGTGCCAGCGGCGCCGGTCGGTTGGTACAGATCCGTCGGTATCGGCGCGCCGGTGTTGTGGAAGTGGAGCATTTCCGCCATTTGATTAGCCGCCACAATCATCTCTTGATTGTACGTCTTGATCCGGCTCTTGAAGTAGTTGAAGAACACGACCGCGACCACGGCGATAATCAAACCGCTGGCGGTTGTGATCAGCGCTTCCGAAACGCCGGCCGCGACGACCGACGGAGTCGAATTCCCCTTGAGCGCGATGTCGTCGAAGGCCTTGATGATGCCCAAGACCGTTCCGAACAGACCGACGAACGGCGAAATGACGGCAATCGTACCGATGATGGCGAGATTGCGTTCCAGCGAATTGAGGTGTTCCATCAGCGCGATCGAGAGCGCGTCGGTGATGTCGGCGCGGTTCTTCTCGCCGCGCAGGAGCCCAAATTCTAGAATCTTGGGAAGCATGCCGCGCTGGTTGCGGCAGACTTTGATCGCCCCGTCGATGTCGTCTTGAGAAATCTTCTGCCCAATCGCTTTCAGCAGGCCTTTGGTATCGCCGTGCTGCTGGGCAAAGAACCACAAACGTTCGATAACCACGGCCAAACCGGTTATTGATATGATCAAGAGCAGCCACATATCCCAGCCGCCCTTTAGCATGAATGCCATGAAACCGCCAAACACTATTTTCGTCCTCCCGTTCCGCGGGTACGCATGTGCGCTTTTGAAAGGCGCCTCATTGGCCTACGCCTACGGAAAGTCCTCGTCATTTTTGGATGTTCGCCTTGATGAAGCTGTCGATGTTGAACGCAAGGCTCATGTTGCCTTGCGCCTGCGCCTCGCCCTTGGCCTTGTTGAGCGCATCCAGCGCTTGGCGCTTAAAGTCGTCCTTGTTTTTTCCGCCCGTTATCCACGCGCCGGCCATGGCTACGCCGAACGCATAATTCGCCAGCGCGTCGTTCGGGTTTATAGCCAGCGCCTGGTCCGCGTAGGGCTTCATTTTCGTGAGATAATCGTTGGGCACCGCGGGCGTTTTCTGAGCACCGAGGATATCATTTTCTTCCAACGCTGCAGACGCGTAGCCTGTGACCGCGACGTCTTTATCGCCCTGTTTCGTCGCGGTTAAGAAGTCGTTTAGAGCGTCTTCGTGTTTGCCGGCCTTGGACGCGTCGTTGCCGGTTGCCAGATACTGGTTCCCGAGCATGCGCTTCACGGTCGTATTGCCGGGATCCAGTTGCATGATCTCGCTCACGATCGGCTGCGCCGCGGCGTTGTCGTTTGCCTTGATATACGCCTGAACCAGCGCGGAGTCGATGTTCACCTTCGACTTTAGATCGGTCTTGGGGTCGGCCAGCGCCAGCGAGCGCGCCTTCTGCAGATTCGCGATGGCTGCAGTCGCGTTACCGGCTTGCGATTGCGCCGATCCTAAAATGTAATACGTCCCACCCGAGGGCGCCAGCGTGACGGCCTTCTGCGCATAGTTAACGGCGGAAGTGCTATCCGTGGGGGAAAGTTTTACGGCCGCCATCGCATACGATTGCGCCGCAACCTGCATGAACGGCTTGGAGATGCTGGAGACCTTATCGAAGGCCGCAGCCGCGCCGGGATAGTCGCTCAGGAAGTAGTCCGCCGTCGCGAGCTGTTGATTAAACGTCGGATCGTTCGGCCTGGACGCAAGCGCCTGCTGCACCGCAGCTTTTGCTTGGCTGTACTTTCCGGAGTGGATCAATTTGTCGATCGACACCGAGGCGCCGGTCACAATCATGCTGCCGTTTGAAGCAACGCTTTTACCATGGAAGACGATCGTGAAATCGTAAAAGCCGGTGACGGGCGTCGTTCCACGGTGTTGCGGCCGATAGGTGGAGTTTTTCGCAATGTCGATCGCGGCGGCGTTGTCGGCCGGATTCGTCGAACGAATAATGTGCGTCACCTTGTGACTGCCGTCCGCATTCACTTCAACCTGAATGACCACCGTGCCGTTCCCGGCGATGGCCACAGACGTCTGGGCTTGGTGGATCAGCTTAGCGGGCGAAAAGGCGTTGGCATATTGTGCCTTCGCCGGCGAGACGAGTGCGGCGGACAGAATAACGGCCGCGGCGGCCGCTGACATGCGGGTGATCCGAATCATGCGTTCGATTAACCTCGTGATCGTGTTTTATAATGAAGGCCGCGGAGCGTAGCCTTTGATACCGCGGATAAACGTAGTTCAAACGACGTTCGTCGCTTGCCATGCGGCGGGATGCCGACGCTCCCCTCCTAAGCGGTCAAGCGGCTAACGTGGCGGCCGGCAGCTGACGCCCGGCTGCAGCCGCGACCGACTGCAGGTGGGCCATCAACGATTCGAACTGCTCGAAGGTCAGCGATTGCGGGCCGTCCGAGGCCGCTGCGGGCGGATCGGGATGCACCTCGACGAGCAAACCGTCGGCTCCGGCAGCGACGCCGGCTGCCGCCATCGGCGCGACCAGCTTCGCAAGCCCGGTTCCGTGCGACGGGTCGACGATAACCGGTAAATGCGAGAGGCTATGCACCAGCGGGACCGCGGCGAGATCGAGCAGATTGCGCGTGGACGAATCGAACGAACGCACCCCGCGCTCGCACAGCACGACGTCGGAGTTGCCCGCCACAGCCAGATATTCTGCCGCCAACAGCCACTCTTCGATCGTCGCGGAGAGCCCGCGTTTGAGCAGGACCGGTTTTTGCGCGTCGCCGACTTCGCGCAAGAGAGTGAAATTCTGCATGTTGCGCGTGCCGACTTGCAGCATATCGGCATGCTGCGCGACCAGCGGCACGTCGCGCGGATCGAGCACCTCGGTCACGACCGACATGCCGAAACGATCGGCCGCATCGCGCAGCAGCTTGAGGCCCTCGGCCCCCAAACCTTGAAATGCGTACGGCGACGTGCGCGGCTTAAACGCGCCGCCGCGCAGCACGTTGGCGCCGCGCGCGGCGACGGCTTGGGCGGTCGCTTCGATCTGCTCGCGCGACTCGACGCTGCACGGCCCCGCGCAGATCGCCAGCACCTCACCGCCAAAGCTCGCGCCGTTCGGCAACCGCACGATCGTGCGATTCGTGCGCGCATCGCGCCGCACGAGTTTGTATGTATTCGGAAGAGCCGCCAGCCTATCCATACTATCGCAGCAGTTCGCGCAAACGGGCGAGTTCCCGTGCTGTCGCGGGCCGGCTGCGGCCCGGCGCGAGCGTCCCGAGCGCGATCGGGCCGAAGCGCAGCCGGCGCAGCTCGCGCACCGGATGGCCGACCGCTTCGAGCATGCGGCGCACCTGGCGGTTGCGTCCTTCGTGAATCGTAATATCCAAGACCGTTCGATCGCTCGGCGATGCGACCACTTTCACGCGCGCACCGGATGCGCGGAACTCTTCCAGCCGCATCCCGCGCTGCAGCCGCTCGAGCTCGTCCTTCGACAGCTGCCCCTTCACGACGGCGCGATACGTCTTCTCCACACCGAAACGCGGATGCGTCAGCACGTGCGCCAACTCGCCGTCGTTCGTCAGCAGCAAAACGCCCGCGGTATCGTAATCCAACCGGCCGACGGGGACGATACGCGGCAGCCCTTTGGGCAGCAGATCGCTGAAAGTGCGCCGCCCTTCCGGATCGCGCATCGTGGTCACCACTCCGATCGGCTTGTTCAAAACGATGTACGTATGCGTCTTCGGAAGCGCGACGCTCTTGCCGTCGACACTTACCTTCGCGGTTTCATCGACGCTCGTCCCGAGCTCGCGCACGACTTTACCGTTGACGCGAACCTTGCCCGCAACGATCAGCTCTTCGGCCGCGCGCCGCGAAGCGACGCCGGCATGCGCCAAATATTTTTGCAGCCGCACGTTTGCGGTTATTGCGTGGTGAAAGTCCCCAAGCCCGCGCCTGCACAGCCGCCGCCTGGGAGAGAAACGGAATACGTCGTCGACGGCATCAGCGACGGAATGTGCGAGACGAACATCTGATTGCCGGGCGGCGGCGTTGCCGAGTTGGGCGGCGGACCGGGCGCCGGAGCGATCGGGCTTCCGCTTACGGTGGGGGCGTTCGTCGCGGTCAGCACCGGTGCACCCAATGCCGGCGTCGGATTGCCCGGGAAACCAAAGTACAGATCGAAGTTGCCGTCGGGCACGCCCGTCGCACCACTTTGCGGATAGATCATCGGCAAAGCGAGGATCGCTAAGCACTGCGCCACTCGGCCCGCGCTCGGGTTTGTGCCGGCGCACGCAGCGACGGCGAGTAACGCAACTAAGGCAACCGCTCGGACCATGCTCTTATTATATCCTATATCGACGGGCGGGAGGTCAGTACTTGCCGTTGCCCTCTTCGTTGTAACCACGCGACAGCGAGAGCGCTTCTTTCGTGACGGATTGCAAGAACTCGTCGTTGGTGCGCGTCTGCGCCATCTTGTCGAGAATGATCTCGGTAATGTCGCCGCTGTTGAGCACGCTCGTGGCGCGGCGCAGCATCCAGATCTTGCGCATCTCGTCTTCGCTGAGCAGCAGCTCCTCGTGACGCGTACCCGAGCGCTTGATGTCGATCGCCGGGAAGATTCGCGACTCCGCGAGTTTGCGCGTCAGGTTGAGTTCCATATTGCCGGTGCCTTTGAACTCTTCGAAGATGACGTCGTCCATTTTAGAACCGGTCTCAACCAGCGCCGTAGCGATGATCGTGAGCGAGCCGCCTTCTTCGATCTTGCGCGCGGCGCCGAAGAAGCGTTTCGGTTTGTGAAGCGACGCGGTGTCGAGACCGCCTGAAAGCGTGCGGCCCGAAGTCGGAATAACTTGGTTCCAGGCGCGCGCGAGACGCGTGATCGAGTCGAGTAAGATCACGACGTCTTTGCCGATTTCGACGAGGCGCTTGGCGCGCTCCATCGTCAGTTCGGCAACGGCGGTGTGATTTTCGGGGTGCTCGTCAAACGTCGACGCGACGACTTCGCCGTCGATCGTCCGCTGCATATCGGTGACTTCTTCAGGGCGTTCGTCAACGAGCAGCGCGATGATGTGCGCCTCGGGATGATTGATTGAAATGGAGTTGGCGATGTTCTTGAGCAGCGTCGTTTTACCGGCCTTGGGCGGCGATACGATGAGCGCGCGCTGGCCTTTGCCGATCGGACAGAACAGATCGATGACGCGCGTCGAGAGTTGCGTGGAGCGCACCTCGAGACGGAACCGCTCGTTCGGATAGATCGGCGTGCCTTTTTCGTAAAGGCTGCGGCCGCGGCTTTCCTCGGGTGACAAACCGTTGATGTGGTCGACGCGGATCAGACCGAAATATTTCTCGTTGTCTTTAGGACGGCGCACTTGCCCGTCCACCAGGTCACCGCGACGCAGTTCGAAGCGCCGGATCTGCGTTTGGCTCACATAGACGTCTTCGGGGCCGATCACGTAGCCGTCGCGGCGCAAAAATCCGTAGCCTTCGGGCAGAACGTCGAGCACGCCGTTGGCGCTCTCGAGGCCCGTGCGCTGCGCCTGGATCTCCATGATTTTCGGGATCAACTCTTCTTTTTTGAGTTTGAGCGGCGAGTCGATCTCGAATTCTTTTGCGAGCGTGTTCAGGTCGGCTTTCGATTTCTCGGAAAGTTCCTCGGCCGTGAGCATCTGCGGAAGCGCTTGCTCGGCGACGGCCGGGAAATGTTCAGCGAAGTGCGGGGCGGGATTATTGCCAAATTGGCGATGGCGTCGCGACCGGCGTCGGCGTCCTCCGCCGGGACGGCCGTCATTATTGGGACGATGTTCGAATTGCAGTGGATTTTCTCTCTCGTAGAGTCGCGCACGCCGCATAACCAAACGATCGGGCGAGGCTGCCGGACTCGTAGGGCGTGAGCGGGGGAAACGTATGCGTCGCGGAGGTTCTAACCGTACGTCGCGACGCCCAAACTATAGCACAGGGTCCTCAGTACGACAAGTGTTTGGGCCCGGAGACGAACGGATTGCTGCGTTCGAAGAAGCGCAGCCGCCGCCGCGAGGCTTTGGCTATTCCGATTCGCCGGCTGGTTCCGACCGGTCGCGGATCGGCTGACGGCGCGGCAAGCCAGAGCTCGCGGCCGCGCAAAAGATCGACTCCATCGAGCGTCGCATCGATCGCCAAGGCCTGGCACAACCGGCCAGGCCCCCGGCAGAGATCGAGCGCGCGCGGCGCGCGCCGCCTGCGCTCCATCAGATCCAATCCCGCCAGCGGCTCGAGCGCGCGCACCAAGACGGCGGCACCCTCGTTTGCGCGTTCGCTGGTAACGTTCACGCAAAAAGACGTGCCATAGATTTTGTACACATACGCGCGGTGCGCGGCCAAAAACATCGACGCATTGCGAGGGCTTTTTCCGCGATAGGCATGCGAGGCCGGATCACCGATGACATAAGCTTCGGTTTCGACGATCCGCCCCGCGCTGCGGCCTTCGGGGGTGTTGCGGACGAGCACGCACCCGATCAGCGCTTTTGCCAAATCGATCGTGCCGGCGGGCAATTCGTCCGCGCGCAAGCGGCGAAAGCGCGCCACCGTTAGGCGGCGACGTGCATTGCCGCTTCCGAACGAGCGCGGGCCGTTAAATCAGCGTCGCTCGCCGGCAGCGCGGCGATTTCATACCTCCGGAATTGATTGAGCGCGCAGCCTAGACGAACGTAAGGCATCGCGAGCGGAGGCGGCACGTTGTCCGGTCTTTGCAAGTCCGCGACCAGCGCGGCGTCGTCGACGGCGAATCGCACGAAATCCAAACCCCGGCGTCGCACGGCGGCGCAGACTGCGGTCAGCGCGGCATACCCGACCTCGCGGCCCGATAAGGCCGGCTGACGCTGCACTCTGAACGCGACCCGCAACACCCGCGGGGCGCCTTCCTTGAGGCTCATGCGAACGTAAGCAACGCCGTTGCCCGCGTCATCCGCCGCATACCCGGCGGACGCATTTACCGCTCTCATGACCCTATCGTACATCGAACGTATGTTCGAGTCAAGGAGTAGCCGCCTGCACCTCGCGGGCACGCAACGCCTCGTAAAGCGCGGCCACGCGACGCGCTTGCCGGTCGATTCCGAATGCCGCGGCAGCCGCGCGGCTGCGAGCGATTTCATGGGCCGGCGGCTCGGCCGGAAGCGCGTCGATCGCCTCGGCAAAGGATCGCGCCGAAAGTGCAACGAGCCGTCCTTCGCCCGCGAGCACCTCGCGCACGACGTCCGCATCCGCTGCGATGACGGGCGTTCCCGCTGCCATCGCTTCCACCAGCACGAGCCCTTGCGTTTCACTGACGCTCGGAAAAACAAACGCGTCGGCGCTCGCATAAAGGTCCGGCAGATCGGCGCGCTCGAGCTCGCCTAAGAATCGCACGCGATCGCTTATTCCGAGCTCGCGCGCATGGGCTTCGAGCGCCTCGCGTTCCGGGCCGTCGCCGGCAATTGCCAAACGCGCGGGCACTCTCGTCAGCGTGAGCGCATCCAGCAGCAGCTCGACGTTCTTTTCGCGGCCCAGGCGCCCGACGAAAAGCACTATGCGTTCGCCGGATTTGGCTCCCAACGAACGGCGCAGATCGGCGCGCATTTTTCCCGAACCGAAATGTTCCAAATCGATCCCGCTCGGAACGACTTCGATGTGCGCGGTGACGCCGATTTCCGCCAGGCGCTGCCGCATCGCGGGCGTCGGCACAATCACCGCGTCCGCTAAATTCGCGAAACTGCGCGTCAGCGTAGAAGCGGCATACCGCGTGGCTTTGGGGTCGAACGGCAGGTAGTGCGCGTACTCTTCCAGCCGCGTGTGGTAGGTGTAAACGAGCGGCACGTGCAGGCGCCGCGCGTAGCGCACGCTCATCCATCCCGTCACGAACGGCGAATGCGCGTGAACCACGTCCAGATGGTTGATGATGCCGCGCCGGTTGCGGCGGCTGACGACGGGAACCGTCAGGCGGTAGGGCGTGGATATCGGCAACGGGAGCGAAGGCATCCGCAGGGCCCCATCGTCTTCATCGGAGCCCGGGATGTGGGGCGCAAAGCAATGGACCTCGTGTCCCAAGGCGCGCAGACCCTCCGCCAAGTTGTCGACCGAGGCCACGACCCCGTTGATGATCGGGCGATACACCTCTGTAAAAAAGCCGACTCTCATGGGGAGCGTCATCTATTCAGGGAACGCTCGGCGGCGCCTCCAGCAAAAAGAGGAGGCTCCTGCTTGCAATGTGACTTTTGGCATAGGCCGGCCTTCTCAAAGACATGGTATAGTGCCCGGGAACTGCCGGACGCCTCCCGAGGCTCCGGCACTCTCAGGAAAAGTTCATGGCGTGTCCGCTCTGGATCCGTCAGCCGAAACCGACCGCTAACCCTAGCCGACTTGAAAGGCAGCTTGTAAGCCGCCTTTAGCCCAGCCATGGGTTGTTGCAGAAAGGAATTGGGTTGATAGGACGCACTCCACGACGCGCGTGCGAGCTGATTGCCGCAGGCGCCCTCACCTTAAGCCTCGTGACCGCAGGCTGCCTTACCCACCCCACGTCGGCGCTCGCAGCCGCGCTCGGAAACTCCGGCACCCAACAGTCCGTCATCTTCCAATCACAGCAGACGCAGACCGTGCAGCTTACATCTGCGCGTACCGTCGGCGATTTTTTGAAAGAGCGCGGCATCACCGTGGGCGCCGGCGATTACGTTCATCCTTCCGTCGACACACCGATCGCGCCCGAGCTGCAAATCGAATATTCGGCATCCGTGCCCGTTACGCTGATCGACGGCAACGTTCGCAAAACGATCGTCAGCAATGCCGCCGACGTCGGAGCTTTGCTCGAAGAGCAGCGCGTCGTGCTGCGAACCTACGACAAGGTGTCGCCGTCTTTGGCCGATCCGATTTCCGCGGGACAAACGATCCGCGTCACGCACATCACAAAATGGATTTCCGCGCAAAGGCTGCGGATCGCGCCGCAAACCATCCATGGAATCGATTTCTCGTTGCCGCCCGGAAAAACAAAAATCGTTTCGCCGGGGCGCGCCGGGGAACGCCTCGCGATTATCAGTTTCATAAGCTCGGACGGGAAGCTCCGTAAGCGTATTCTGGCTTCGCATCTCTTGCGAAAAGCGCACGCTCGCGTCATCGCCGAAGGCGTCGGCACGTATGCGGCGTTCGCCGATTTCGCGCAGCGCGGGCTTCAGAAAACCGCGTACATCGCGGCTGACGCGATGGACATGATCGCTACCGCTTACACCGCATCCTGCGCGGGCTGCAGCGGATACACCGCAACCGGGTATCGTGCCGGCCGCGGAATCGTAGCTGTCGATCCGCGCGTTATTCCGCTGGGCACCAAGCTCTTTATTCCGGGCTACGGATTCGCGATCGCCGGAGATACCGGCGGCGCGATCATCGGCAACCGCATCGACCTCGGTTTCAACTCGTACAGCGACGCGATTCAGTTCGGCCGGCGGCCGATAAAAGTTTACACGCTCCGCTAGAGCGAAACGGCTCCCATGCATCCGCGGGAGCTCTTGCGGCGCTTCGGCTACCGCCCGAAGAAGCGCCTAGGCCAAAACTTCCTGGTCGACCTGACCGCGGCGGCTCGCATCGCCGGCCTCGTCATGTCTGCGGGCGAGAAACGCATTCTTGAGATTGGACCGGGAACCGGCACGCTGACGCGCGCGCTGCTGGAAGCGCGCGCCGATGTGACCGCGATCGAACTCGACGACGACATGATGCGCATTTTGCGGTCGCGCGAGGATTTGGCCGGCGCCACGATCGTCCAGGCCGACGCGCTCGCGTTCGATTATGCCGCGTTTGCCGCAGATAAACCGTGGAACGTCACGGGCAATCTTCCTTATAATATCGCGACGCCGCTCATCATGCGCTTTATCGAGATGCGGATGAGCCCGCAAACGATCGTCGTGATGATGCAAAAAGATGTCGCCGACCGCCTGCGCGCCAAACCCGGAACGCGCGCGTACGGCAGCCTTTCCATCGCCGTGCAGTACGCGATGCACGTGGAACGCGCATTCACGCTGTCACCGCGCGCATTCTACCCGCAGCCGAAAGTCGACTCGGCCGTCGTGCGCTTGCAGCGTCGCGAGCTGCCGGCGGTTTCGGTTGCCGACGAAGCGCATTTCTTGCAGGTCGTGCGCGGAGCGTTCGCGTACCGCCGCAAAACGCTCGCGAACAGTTTGTCGCTGGCGCTGCATATCGAACGCGCGGCCGTCACGGATGTGCTGCGCCGGCTCAACTACGATACGGAGATACGTGGAGAACAGCTCGCCATCGGCGACTTCGCAAAAATCGCCGACGCCCTTTCCGCCGGCTAGCACCTTTTCAGCCGGACGTTCGCTGATAACGTTCGGGGCGATGCTCGTCGCCGTCGTCATCGGTAATGTGGCTCCGAGCATTCAATGGGCGCTCGCGCACAGGACCGATCGCTATACGCTGCAGCATCCGCCGGCCGGGATCGCCTTGGGAGTGTTAGCCGGAACGGATCTGGCCGCGATCGTCGCTCTGGGCTTGCTGCTCCCGTGGGCCGCCGGGACCTCGTTCCGCGCACTCGGATTTCGCGCGCCTAGTGCGCGCACTCTCGGCATCGCCGCTACCGGCGCACTCGCTATGGTCATCCTGACCAACGGTTTAGAAACGCTGCTTCAAACGGCGCTCCACGTGAAGGTCAGCGAACAAGCCGTCACCTTGTTCTTGAGCATGAAGACTCCGGCCACGAAAGCGTTATTCGCATTTCTCGGGATCGTTCTCGCCGCCATCGCCGAAGAAATGGTCTTTCGCGTTCTTCTTTTCAATGCGATCCGCAGATACAGCCGCTTCTGGATCGCCGCGCTTGCGAGCAGCATACTTTTCGGTTTAGTGCACGCATCGCCCGGAGTGCCGCTCTTGCAAAACTTGATCCTCGCGCTGCCTCTCGCGATTGGCGGCGTCATTCTCTGCGCCGTCTACGCCCGGACCCAAAACGCATATGCTCCGATGATCACGCACGGGTTGTTCAACGCCGTTTCCTTCGTGGCTCTGCTCTTCGCGCCACAGCTGGGCAAGTGATCCTCGCGGTCGACGCGTTCAATCTCGCGGCTGACCGGCGCGGAATGGGCAGGTACGTGCGGGGCGTGCTCGCAGGACTGCAGGCGCTGGGCGAAGCCGACGTGCGTTTCGTCGTTCGCGATCGGCGCCAAGCCCAGGAGCTCACCACGGAATTCGATCGCCCGGTCGTCGAACCGCGTGATCTGCGCGGTATGCGCGCCGACGCCGTATGGTTTCCGTGGAACGGCATGCGCTTCGATCCGCACGCGCCCAGCATCGTGACGATCCACGATCCCTTCGCGTTCACCTACCCGCACAAGAATCTCGTCGCGCGCATCCGCGAGCAAACGCCGATACGGCGGGCGCTGCGCAAAGCCGGCGCGATCGCGACCAACTCCCGCTGGACCGCTGCCGAATTACAGCGACTCTTTCAAACCCCGGCCC
>JAAXMC010000100.1 GCA_013036315.1 Vulcanimicrobiota bacterium | reverse complement strand
CGTCGTTTCGATAAAGAGAATATCACCACCGACGGGCGTGTAGAACATTCCGGTCGCAACGCCCACCGCCGCGCCGCGCTTCTTGACTTCGTTATAAAAGAGCGGCTTGCTGAGATAATTCGCCAGTCCGTCGGCTTTGATGCGCCCCTTGAAGCGGGGCGACTCGGCGATCTTGCGCGCGATCTTGCGAAACGTCGTACCGATCTCGCGTTCCAAATTGCGGACGCCGGCTTCGCGCGTGTAGTCGACGATGATCGAGCGCAGCGCCGCATCGTTGATCTGTGCCTGTGAGTCTTTCAGGCCGTTGGCTTTGCGCTGCTTGGGAACCAGGTAGCGCTTGGCGATTTGCAGTTTTTCCAGTTCGGTGTAGCCAGAGAGCTGGATGATTTCCATGCGGTCGCGCAAAGGCGGGCTAATCGTATCCAAACTGTTGGCGGTGCAGACGAAGAGCACTTGCGAGAGATCGAACGGTAAATCGAGATAGTGGTCGCGGAACGTGTTGTTTTGTTCGGGGTCCAGCACTTCGAGCAACGCGGACTGCGGGTCGCCGCGAAAATCGGCGCCGACCTTATCGATCTCGTCGATCATCATGACCGGATTGCGCGTGCCGGCATCGCGAATTGCGCGCACGATCGTGCCGGGCATGGCTCCAATGTACGTGCGGCGGTGTCCGCGAATTTCGGCTTCGTCGCGCACGCCGCCGACCGAAAGGCGCGCAAATTTGCGACCCATAGCGCGCGCGATCGACTGCCCGAGCGACGTCTTACCGGTTCCGGGGGGTCCAACAAAGCATAAGATCGGCCCGGTTAAGCGTTTCTTCAGCTTCCCGACCGCCAGATACTCGATGATGCGGTCCTTGATCTTGTCGAGATCGTAATGGTCTTCGTCGAGTATTGCGCGCGCGCGCTTGATGTCGAAGTGATCGGTGGTTTCGATTCCCCACGGCAACTGCAGCAGCCAGTCGAGATAGGTGCGAATAACGCTGTACTCGGGGGAAGCTTGCGGAACTTTGGAGATCCGGTCGAGTTCCCGGTCGGCGGCTTTACGCGCGTCTTCGGGCATCTTGGCTTCTTCGATCTTCTGACGCAGCTCGTTGGCTTCGGCCTGCTGCGGATCGACCTCGCCCAGTTCCTCTTGAATCGCGCGCAGCTGCTGGCGCAGATAGAACTCGCGCTGATTTTTCTCCATCTCGCGCTNNNGGATGTCGGATTGAATCTTGTGACCCAGCTCGACGACCTCGAGCTCTTTGGTCAGCAGCATCGTGAGCTTGCGCATCCGTTTTTCGGTGTTGCGCTCTTCCAGCACCGCCTGACGGTCGGCCGTATCCAAGCGCATCGTGGACGCGACGAAATAGGTCAGCAGATTGGGATCGGAGATGTTTTGAACTTCCATCTCCATCTCGCGCGGAGCTTGCGGCAGATAGCCGAGCAATTTCTGGTGGAAACCGCCCAGGTTGCGCTGCATCGCGACCAATTCTTCCGACGAGCTCGTAATATCGGGCAGCTCTTCATATTCGGCGACCAAGTACGGTTCGGTGGCAGTGAATTGTTCGATCTTAAAGACGCTCTGCCCGGCCACGATGCAGCGCAGCGTGCCGTCGGGCACCTTGAGCATTTTTTGCACCGTGCCGATCGTTCCGATGCGGTGCACGTCGTTCGGCCCGGGATTCTCCGCGTCGCGGTTTTTCAACAGCGTCAGGCCGATCGGTTTGCCATCGCGCAGCGCTTCTTCGACCAGCTGGATGCCCGGACGCTTCACGACGGCGAGCGGAATCACCGTGTTGGGAAAGAGCACGGCGTCTTGCAGCGGCAGCAATCCGATTTCAGGCATTAGGCGAGCACCCGTTTGACGATCATGCGAATCTCCGTGCGCGATGCCGGCATGTATTCGTCGGCGGAAATGGGCAGCGCAATCGTGAGAAGCCCGTCCTCATAGGAAGCGGTAATCTCGGCGTGCGCGATCGCGACGGGCAAACGAATGCTCTTCATGAAGTCGCCGTCGGCAATCTCTTTTTGCACGAACGATCCGCCGCGCAGGCGCGCGGCCTTGGCGCGGCGTCCCGAAATGAAGAGCCGCTGGCCATCCAAAAAAACTCGCAGGCTTTCGCTATCCGCCCCCGCTAGTTCGGCGCGCACGACAAGCGTGCGCGAACCCTCGTCGATCACGACGTCGACGTTGGGCTGCCAGCCGCACATCCAATCCATCTTGGCTTATAACTCCTCAAGGGCTCGCGAGGATTCGGGTCCAAGCACGTCGGCCTTGCATCCTCTCATGCTTGGTTGGCTTCCTGCCGCAAAACTTGCCCGGCGGCTGGGCCCGTTCGATGCCGCGCTGATCGTCATGGGCGGCATCGTCGGTTCGGGCATCTTTCGCAACCCGTCGGTCGTCGCCAAGATCGTATGGATTCCAAGCGCGATCATCGGCGTCTGGATCGCGGGCGGCGCGATTTCGATCTTGGGCGCATTCGTCATCGCCGAGCTGGCTGCGCGCCGCCCGCACGACGGCGGTTTTTACGCATACCTGCGCGACGCGTTTCATCCGCTGGTGGCGTTCATGTACGGCTGGACGCTGCTGCTGGCGTCGCAAAGCGGCGGCATGGCCGCGGCGGCGCTGACCTTCGCGGGCTACTATCCGGCGCTTACGGGACGAACCGACGATCCGCTTTTGGTCGCATTTGCGGTACTCGCCACGTTCACTATTATTAATTGTTTCGGCGTGCGGCAGGGCGGCAATCTGCAGAACGTCTTCATGGTGCTCAAAATCGGCGCCATCGTGCTGCTGATCGGCGCCGGCTTCATTGCGCACCCGGCGGCATCGGCAGCGGCGCAAACTCCGAATGCGCCAACCACGCTCGCGCTGCTCGGTGCGATGGCGGCCTCGATGGTCGCCATCATGTTCGCGTACAGCGGGTGGCAAACGGCGAGCTTCATGAGCGGCGAACTCAAGAATCCGACGCGAACGCTGCCGCTCGGGCTGCTCTGGGGCGTCGGCGGCGTGATCGCGCTGTACTTGCTGGTCAACGTCGTTTGCCTGCGTGTGTTGGGTGTCAACGGTCTTATGCAGACGGACGCGCCGGCATCCGAGGTCGCGCGCGCCTTTATGGGAGCGCGTGGAGCGCAAGTGATGGCCGCGATCATTTCGCTTTCAACGCTCGGCTTTTTGAGTAACCAAATTCTGACCTCGCCGCGCGTCTATCACGCCATGGCTGAAGACGGCCTGTTCTTTCGATGGATCGCGTGGGTCCACCCGAAGACGCGCGTGCCGATCGTGGCGATTGCCTTGCAAGGCGCGGTCGCGATAATGATTACCTTTTTTTACAAGGGTTACTCGCAGATATTGGGCTACGTGATCGGTGTCGACTTCTTGTTCTTCGCGCTCGCCGCTGCGGCGATTTTTGTATTCCGCGCGCGGGATCGCGGCGAAAGGGTTGCGTTTTCGGTTCCGTTCCATCCGTACACGACCGCACTGTTTATGCTGATCGCGTTAGGAATAGCGGTGACCAGCTACTTCCAGTCGTGGCAAGGCACGGCCGTAACGTTCGGCCTGTTCGCGGTTGCTGTTCCGGTCTATTTTTTGTTCGTACGCGCGCGCAGAGCAGCTACTGGTAGAACAGCGTGATCTGTCCGCCGCCGACGTAGATGCCGACGACTTGATCGACGGACAGATTCTTGCTTTGCAGCACCTTGCGCAGTGTAACGACGACGCCTTCATTGTCCGTCAACGTTGCATGGCCGAGCGTATCCCGCAGGTCCGCGATCGCCGATGCATTCTTGTGAAGCGTCGCCGAATCGACCTCACCGGCAACGTTCACGAAATGAAATTGCGTGACGCTGAGATTGCTCATCATCGAGCGGAACTTGTCGGACTGCGCCGGCATGTTTTTGACGGCCACAGCCAAATCAGCGGACCCTGCGGCCAAAACGGGCGATGAGAAAATGGCCGCCGGCAAAAGCGCCGCAGCCAGCGCGAGAGCAAACCGGGTCGACATAGGTACTCGCCTCCGCTTCCATTATAGCGCGGCGCGGGATAAAAAAGGAGGGCGCTTGTTGGCGCCCTCCGGGATCTCGTCGATCTTAGCTGAAGCTAGATGCCACCGCAGGAGACGTAGACCGTTATCTGCGCCACGCTCTTGTGCACGTTGATCGCGTATTTCGTCTTGCCGGTCAGTTGAGCGGTCGTAACACCGGGCACGGTCGTCGTCGACACGCCATTGACCACGTTGCTGAGCGGTTTCCACGGGGCCGGATTCAGTTTCGCGCAGGTTCCTGCGTGAATATGCGCCGGCTCTGAAGCGCCCTTAGGCTCGTTGCTGACGGTAACGGTCACCAGAACGCCGGTGCCTTTGGTGACGATCGTAGCGGTGCCGTTCTGGCCGGAGCCGTTCATGGCTCCCATTTTTATGGTGCGGCCGACTGCGGTCTTCATGCCGCTGTTGGAAATCTTGGCACTCGTGCCGGGGGCGGCTGTAGCGGTCGTCGTGGTCGTGGTGGTGCCCGAGCCGCACGCGCTCAAGGCCGCAACGGCGGCCAGCGCGATGCCTGAGGCTAGGATGGTCCGGGGAAATTTCATGCTTACTCGTCCCTCCAAAAAGACAGGTCACAAGGTTTAGTAGCTTGCTCCTACCTTTCCCTCATTGGCAGGGTGGCGAACCAAGCGAGCGAAGGGGAGCTGCAATAGCTCGGCTTCGTGCCTGAGGAGGGCCAATGAGTTCACGCGTTAACCATCTCTCGGTTTTCGTCTCGGCGATCGTGTTCTTTCTCCTGAGTTATGTCTGGTATTCGTTCCTATTCGGCAAGATGTACGCGGCGGCGATGCCCGCCTCGACGATGCCGGCTTCCATGACAATGCCACTGATAGAAACCTTCCTGTTAGGCTGGTTCCTGGCGTATGTCATCGGGACAGCGCTCTCGATGCGCCCGGATCCGAATCCGGCCCAGCGCGGCCTAGGCTTCGGAATATTCATGGGCATCGGCGTGTATGCATCGATGACGCTGATGGGCGTCGTGTGGGGCGGCCTGCCATTCACGCTATGGGCGATCAACGCCGGATTCGTCGTCGTTGCAATGGCGATCATGGGCTGGATCATCGGCGCCTGGAGCGCCCGCGGAGCGGCTACGGCTTGATGACCTCGTCCCGAACGCGAGAGTATGTTTACGCGTTCGGGCCGAGGCCATCTGCGCCAAACAATTAGAGGTAGAAAAAAGGCCCGCGAGTTCGCGGGCCTTTCCGTAGCTCTTAGTGGACGATACCTCCGCAGGTGACGGCCTCAGCATAACACGGTTCGCAACGCCGCGCCAAGACCGTCACACCCGTGCGAAGCCGGGGTCGCGCCCGCCGAGACTCGAACTCGGATCGATAACCTGCGACGGTATCGCTCTATCCAATTGAGCTACGGGCGCAACCCGAAAATCCTAGCGCGCCCTTGTTGCCAAATTGTTGCCGCAAAATGAAAGCCCCGAAGACTGCAGTCGTCAGCCGCTGGCCAGGATTCGCGGCGCTACCCAATGGAACGGACTGCTAGCATGCGGCTGACGTACGACCCTGAAGCTAACGCGCTTTACGTATACTTTTCCGAGATTGGGATTGGTGGCGTAGGAGAAACGCTCCCGTCACTTGTGACGGAATTTGATTTTGACATGCACGATCAGATCACGGCAATGCGCGTATTCGAAGAAGATGAGGACGGCGAGCGGTGCTCTTTCCGCGATAAGCTCGGATTTATTAAGTCCGAACCCAATGCTCAGTATGGTGACGATCGCATCGAGGTCTTATTTGTTAATGATCCGGAACGGTGCAAGACCGTCGCCTGGGACAGTAATGTCGACCTAGACCACAACGGGCAGATCGTGGGCATCGAAATCTTGATGGTCGATCCGGCGTACAACCCAAATGACGGAATCGAGCGCTTATACGATGGCGGCCTCGCCCACATCTTAAAATTCAGGGTTCCGTTTAGATTCTCGTTCTGAGGAACTTAGCGTTTTCATTCACGACCGCAATAAGGAAAAGGCCCGCGAGTTCGCGGGCCTTTATCTTTTCTGTCTATGTCTAGCGAAGATGCCCCCGGACCGGAACCGTAACTATACTCTCGGTTCCGGTACGAGGGCATCGAGCACTTACATCATTCCGCCGTAGTCGCCCATTCCGCCGCCGCCCGGCATTGCGGGCTCTTTCTTCGGCTCGGGTTTGTCGGCAATCAGGGTTTCGGTCGTCAGAATCATCGCTCCAATCGACGCCGCGTTCTGCAGTGCGGAACGCGTGACTTTGAACGGCTCGACGATACCGGCTTTGAACATGTCGACGATCTCACCGGTCATCGCATCGAACCCGAACGGCGAGTCTTTGCCGCGCACGTTGTTCACCTCAACCGAGCCTTCATAGCCCGCGTTGTAAGCGATTTGGCGCAGCGGCTCTTCGAGCGCTTTCTTGATGATGTCGATGCCGATTTTCTCGTCGGCCCACGTCGTGGCGGCTCCGTTGGTCTTCGGAGGTTGGTATTTATCGATCGTCTTAATCGCATGCACCAGCGACGCACCGCCGCCCGGAATCATGCCTTCTTCGACCGCCGCTTTGGTCGCGCTGAGCGCGTCCTCGATACGGTGCTTCTTTTCTTTGAGTTCGGTTTCGGTCGCAGCGCCGACGTTGATGACGGCAACTCCGCCCGAGAGTTTCGCAAGGCGCTCTTGGAGCTTCTCGCGATCGAAGTCGCTGTCGGTATCTTCGACTTGTTTTTTGATTTGCTCGATACGGCCCTTGATCGCTTCGGGTTTGCCGGCGCCGTCGACGATCGTGGTCTCTTCCTTGGTGACCTTCACGCGTTTGGCGCGGCCGAGTTGATCGGGCGTCGTTTTGTCGAGCTTGAGGCCGAGCTCTTCGGAGATGACCGTCGCGCCCGTCAGGGTCGCGATGTCTTTGAGCATTTCTTTACGGCGATCGCCGAAGCCCGGGGCTTTCACTGCAACCGTTGTAAACGTGCCGCGCAGTTTGTTCACGACGAGCGTCGCGAGCGCTTCACCTTCGACATCCTCAGCGATGATGAGCAGCGGTTTTTGCATCTGCACGATCTTCTCGAGCAGCGGCAGGATATCGGCAATTGCCGAGATCTTGCGCTCCGTGACGAGAATGTACGGATCGTCGAGCACGGCTTCCATGCGCTCCATGTCGGTGGCCATGTACGGCGAGATGTAGCCCTTGTCGAACTGCATGCCGTCCTTGGTCTCGACTTCGGTCTTCATCGATTTCGACTCTTCAACCGTGATCACGCCGTCTTTGCCGACTTTTTCCATCGCGTCGCCGATCAGGTCGCCGATCTCTTTGTCGTTCGCCGAGATCGAAGCGACTTGGGCGATCTTTTCTTTGGTGTCGACTTTTTGGACGAATTTTTCCATCTGAGCGACCGCCATCTCGACGGCCTTCTCGATGCCGCGCTTGATCAGCAACGGGTTCGAACCGGCCGTTACGTTGCGCAGACCTTCGCGGATGATCGCTTGCGCGAGCACCGTGGCGGTCGTCGTGCCGTCGCCGGCGACGTCGTTGGTCTTGGACGCAACTTCTTTGACCAGCTGCGCGCCCATGTTTTCAAACGTATTGGGCAGTTCGATCTCTTTGGCAATGGTGACGCCGTCGTTCGTGATCGTCGGCGAGCCGAATTTCTTGTCGAGGACGACGTTGCGACCCTTCGGGCCGAGCGTCACGCGGACGGCATCGGCGAGCAGGTTGGCACCGCGCTCGAGCGCCCGGCGGGCGCTTTCATCAAATACGAGTTCTTTTGCAGCCATGATTTTTCTTAAATGCTCCTTTAAACGCCGGCCGGAACTTTGTCGACGATTGCCAGCACGTCTTTTTCAGAGACGATGAGGTAATCTTTGCCTTCGATCTTCACTTCGGAACCGGAATACTTCGAATAGATCACGCGGTCGCCGACCTTAACGCCCATCGGGATTTTGGTGCCGTTGTCGAGCGTGCGACCGGTACCGACGGCGCGGACCATGCCTTCTTGCGGCTTCTCCTTGGCAGTATCGGGGAGAAAGACGCCGCCGGCGCTGCGATCCTGCTGCTCGACGTTTTCGATAACCACGCGATCGCCCAAAGGCTTGAGATTCACAAAACCCTCCAAAAATTAGGTCAGAAATTGCGGAAATGAGACTAGCACTCTCTAGCGGAGACTGCCAGCCTCGAAATCTTAGCAGAGTGGAGGGGAGACTGCAAGGCCTAAAGGCTCCCCTACGGTCCCCCTCGCTTTAGAGCATAGTTAATCGCTCGGGGACCCGTAGGCTCGCCCGCGGCCTTGCAGTCTTAGAGTGGGGACGGGGTGGTTGCCCCTCGCTTTTGCGCGGAGCGGGTCGCATTTCAGCGCAGGTCGTGTGAATTCAGCCGCGGAGCCATGGATGGCGGGAGCGGCCTGAAGAGGCAGGGCGAGCGGAGACCCGGATGTCGCAGCGAGACCGTGGCCAAGCGAAATGCGACTCGCTCCGCGCAGGGTCAGGAGTTGCGGCGGATGCTCACCACGCGCGGGCTGCCGGCCGACAGCGGGGTCTCTTGCTCGGCTATGCGGGCCATCAGATCACCCCGCTGAAGAGCGGCGTGGAAGAGGAACCCTTGGGCCTGATCGCACCGGAGCGCCCTGACGAACTCGAGCTGGGCCTCGGTTTCGATGCCTTCGGCGATCACACGTAGCCCGAGGGTCTGTGCCAGCGTGGCGATCGCTTTCACGATGCCCTGGTCGTACGGGTCGCGGGTGACGTCGTCGATGAAGCCTTTGTCGATCTTAATGGCGTGGACAGGCAGGCGTTTGATGTAGCTCAGCGAGCTGTAGCCCTTGCCGAAATCGTCCACGACGATCTGAACGCCCATCGCGTGGATGCGCAGCAGCGTGGCGACCGCGAGATCGTTGAGCACGATGTTCTCGGTCACTTCCAACTCGAGCGCGCGCGCCGGCAATCCGGTTTCGGCGAGCACCGCGCCGATCGTGGCGGCACAGTCCTGCTCGTAGAAATCGCGCGGCGAAAGATTGACCGACACGCGAAATTCCGGCGCGGCGATCTGCCTGATTCGCGCGGCCGTGCTGCAGGCTTGCTTCAACACCCAGCGGCTGATCTCGATGATCGTGCCGCTCTCCTCGGCGATCGGAATAAAGACTTCGGGCAGCAGTTCGCCAAGCGTCGGATGCTGCCAGCGGATCAGCGCTTCCGCGGTGACGATCCGCTTGGTGGAAATATCGACGATCGGCTGAAAGAGCAGCTGCAGTTCGCCGCGCGACAGCGCTTGGCGCAAATCTTGTTCCAGGCTCATCCGCTCCAGCACGCGAGCATGCATGGTTCCGTCGTAGGACTTGACGTTGTTACGCCCGGCCTCTTTCGCGCTGTACATCGCGGAGTCGGCGAATGCGATCAGCTCTTCGGCCGTGCGCGCGTTTTGCGGGAACAAGCTCGTTCCGATACTCGCCGTCACGAAGAGCTCGCGGTTTTGAATAATGAACGGCTCGTGGAAAGTCGCCAGCACTCCCATCGCAACCGAAACCACGCTGCGCTGATCGCCGATGCCGTCGATGACGACGACGAATTCATCACCGCCCGACCGGAAGATCGTAGCGCGATTGATCAGCCGCTCTTGCAGCCGCGCCGCGATGCCGCGCAGCAGTTCGTCCCCCACGCGGTGGCCGAGCGTGTCGTTGATCGTCTTGAAGCGATCGATATCTATGAACATCGCCGCAACCGGGCCGTTTTTGGCCGCGGCTTCTTCCAATATCGCAGGCAGCGATTCTTCGAGCGCCAAGCGGTTCGGCAGTTGAGTCATGACGTCTTGGCGAGCCAGCAGCGCAAAACGTTCGGCGCTTTCGCGCACGTCCGTCACGTCTAGCATCACTCCGATCGCGCCGATCACGACGCCTTCCGCATCGCGCAGCGGTTCGACGTCGTTTTGCAGCCAGCGCCCGTTTTGCCGCGTTTCATAGCGAACTGCTTCGCCTTCGAGCGTGCGCCGAAGCTCGATCAGACACGCACGCCGCTGCTCCGGATCGTCGATGCTCGCCCCGTACGGGCCGCCGACCAGATCGTCGGCGCACAGACGCTGCTCCGCCGCGCCACGGATCGAAGTGAGGCGCAAATCGCGATCGACCGTCCACACGACGGCGGGCATCTGGGAGAGCAGCAACCGCAAACTCGCGCTTGTCTTGAGCAGCAGTTCGCTGTTCTTGCGTTCGGTGACGTCGCGCAAATGCACAAGCAGTTCGTCATTCGCGGGCTGCATGCGAATCTCGATCCATCTATCGGTCGACTGGAAATGCTGCAGCCGCTCCAACGGCACACCTTGCCGCTGCACGCTCAGCATTTCGGGAACGAGGTCGGAAGCTAGCGGATCCAAGACGTCCTGCACGCGAACGCCGATCAACTCGCCCGCGTTCTTGCGCAGAAGTTCCTCGGCGCGCTCGTTGACGTGTGAATAACGCCAGTCTTTGTCGATAATGAAGAACCCGTCGGGAATGCTTTCCACAACGTTGTAGCCGCGTTCGGTCAAGCCGCGGATCGAGGCGATGCCGTCGCTGATGAGCAGTTTGGCCGCGGCGCTGATGACGACGATGCCGGCCACTGCGTATATAGCGAGCACGAACGTTGCCGGCCGTTCCATCGCCGCTGCAAAGAACGAGATAAAACAAAGCGCCACAAGGACGCCAAAGATCAGTAAGCGAGTGTTGATGCCCGCCTGGCCGGCGCGCTTCACAGCATCTTACGCTGCCGCAACTCGGCGCGAAGCGCGTGACGCGATTCGACGCCCAGAGCGGCAAAGATGACCTCGATCTGTTTCTCCAGCGTGAATCTGCTGCGGCTGAACTGGTGCGAAAGCTCGTCGAGGTCCGCACCCTGCGAAAGCGCGATCGCGATCTGACGCTGCATCGGCGTCAGTCCCGAGAGCACGCGCTGCTCTTCGACCTTATCCAGTTCCGAGAGTCTGCGGAAGAGCGGACTCTTTTCAACGTGCGCAGCCTGCGCGCGGCCCTTCTCGAGCCATTGCAAATCTTCCGTGACCTCGAACAGCGCTGCTGCCGCGAGCGCGGCGCGGTATGGATACTGGATCTGCGCGAAGACTTCGTAGGCGAACTCGAGCGACTCTTTGGCGATTTTGAGATTTCCAAGAACGGCCTGCACGCGGCCGGCGGCATACTTCTCGTATGCGATCGAACGGCGATCGTGCGCCGAGACCAGCGTCGGATCGAGGCTGTCTTTTCCTAACGCGCTATAAATGGAGACGTAACGCTGCGCTTGCGCCATGTCGGTCGAAGAGAACAGTTCCGCGAGCATCACGAGCGCTTGGCGTTCTTCGCCATGCGTCGCATCCCACTCGACCTCGGACGCAAGGTCGTTCGCCAAAGCGAGTTCCTCGGCAGCCCAAGCTTCATTGCGGTTCATTCGTGCGACGTACGCGCGATCGAGGTGCGCCATCACGCTCCAGGCCAGCGTCGGCGCCAATTCTTTAGAATCTTTGAACAGCCACTGCGCGCGGCCGGAATCGCCCTCGTGGAATGCGTGCCACGCGAGCGCGCGCACGCACATAAACTGCAGATCCTGGATGTCGGGCGTCCATTCGATCGCTTCGTATGCCGCTTCGCCTGCGCGCATCGCGTCGTTGTCGCCCATCTCTACCGCCAGCCGCAACATCCCGTGAAGATTGATTGCCACGGTCGTGATGTCGCAGCTCGCTTGCGATTCCTGGAAGAACTTGAATGCCGCCAACAAATCGTGACTTTGGGCCGCGTAATTTTCGAGCCCGGCGTGCATCCACGAACGCAACGCGAGCGCGCGGAACTGTGCGAACGGATCGGGATCGCTCATCGCAAGCGCGATGTCGTCGCTGTTGGGATCGTAGCGGCGGGTCGCCCACTGCAAACGCGAGCGCTCGTACCCTAAACGCGCGGCGCGCGTCAGATCGTCACCGACAAGTTCTTGCGCGCTCGTAAGCATGTCGCGTGCGCCGTCGAAGTTCCGGCTGTTGACGTAGGCAAAAGCCGAAAGGGTCAAGTACCCGAAGCGTCCCTCGGTAGAAGTGAACGTTTCGGAATGAGCCGCCAGCGATTCTAAACCTAGAACGGGGCTACGCCGCGCGAGCACGCCGGCGCGCACGAGCAGTCCCTGCTCGTTGAACGGTTCGGGCCAATCTTCGCAGTGCGCGAGCTGCAGCAATGCCTCATCACGCAGCGCGCGGCGCGCGAGATCCGCTGCGAGCTGCAGTGTGGCGGAGACGTCTGCGCCGGTTCTAAGGCGTTCGTCTTGCACGTGCATTATGCGGTTGCTAGTCCGTAATCGTTCCGGCGTCAGTGGCTTGGCCGGGCGTGACCGTGATGGTCGGTCCCTTTAGGCGATTGCGATCCGAGCTGGAGCCCTCCGATGAGATGTCCGCACCCGCAGAGTTTGTGTATTTGTTGTAGATGTCCAAGCGATACGATCCGGCACCCAACGTGTGCAGGAGGAAGTTGCCTGATGCATCGGTGGCAACCGTATTGCCGACCTGGCCGTTTTGATCGACAGCCACCACGACCGCATTCGAAACCGGGCGACCGTCCGAGTTGACGACGGTGCCGGTAATTTTTCCGCCGTTCGCGTTTGCGGCAACGAAGAGCGTCGGCCGTACCTTCAGCGACAAACCGCCGTGCGTATCGGATGCAACATGATTACCCTGTCCGCGATCGGTATCGATCGAGGGCGGCGTGAGCGACTCCAGAAGATTGAAATCGACATTGACCAGTTCGCTCACCGTGCTTCCGATCGTGAACGGCCGGTTTACCGTGATTGCGACGCGCCCGTTACCGAGGTCTGTGGTGCTCGTCGCGCTGCCGGCCGTCGAGGTAGTGCCGGACGAGTTATCGCCGGACCAAGTATCGCGGGACGCGTTATCGCCGCCTGAGACAAACTTTAACGAAGCGATCGCGCCGCCCGTGTATGCTACCGAGCTTGCGGACACATCGACGACGAAGCGGACCTGCTGATAGGTCTTTTGGCTGACCTGCGTTTGGCCGATGTTATCGCCGTCGCCGCCTTGATATTGCAGCAAGTTGACGATCAATGGCGAGGAGAATTGCCCCACGACCACGTTGTGGCCGGCGGCGTCGACAGCATCGATTTCACTGATGGCGAGATTGATCCCCGAGAGGCGGTTGCCGAAGAATGCCGGCGCGGCGTCGCCGACGGCGACGTTCATCGTCGCGATTCCGCCCTGCGTGTCAAAAGGCTGGACGATATTTTGCGTACCGTACGGAGGCAGTGAAGGCGTCGTGGATTGCCCGTGCATCGAACACGCTGATGGCACAACGGCCAATAGCAAAGCGTATAACGCCGTAAAATGTCGCTTCAAGCGCTCAGTCCTCCGTGATCCCCAAAAACCAACCCGCGTGCTTGCGAATATAGCACGTCCAGGTGCTAAGAACATCCCTGAGAGGTGGGTAGAAAGGCCTATCTTCAAGCCGAATGCGCTAAGATTACGTAAAGGTGCCCTTACGAGGCGGGGCGCTCAGCCTGGAAGAATGCCTTTTGATGGCTGCGCTGGTTTTAGACTGGCGCCGCATCGCATTGCGCGGTGCCGCGGCAGGTTCTATCGGAGGTGTGCTCTTGGGGTCGGTCCTGCTGGCGGCCGGCGGCCGCCGCTCTTGGGCATCTCCCACCTATGCGGAATTTCTGGGGCTCTATGCGGCCGTCTGTATCGGGTGGGGGATCGGCTACGCTTATCTGGCCGCGACGCGCCCGCAGATCAACCGCTTTCCCGTGCTTTCAGGGCTCACGTTCGGCGCCGTCGTCTATGTCGTGACGCAGCTCGCGCTCTACGGCGCCGCGGCCGAACTGACGCATACTGCGCAACAGGTCGCATACGGCATCACGGCAGCATGCCTGTTCTTCGGATTGCCGGTAGCGCTCGCAGCGCGAATGTTCGAGAAGACGCCGTGATCGGCAGCGTGATGATTTCAACGGGCGCCCTGCGCCGGAACGCCCAGGCGTTGCGCGCGCTGGTTGCACCCGCGCAAGCCGCTTTTGTTGTAAAGGCTAACGCATACGGTCACGGGCTCGTGCCGGCCGCTCGCGCGATCGAAGAATACGCCGACGCGTTGTGCGTCTACTCGGTCGACGAGGGACTCTTCCTCCGCGAGGCCGGTATAAACGTTCCGGTTATAATTCTCGGCCCGGTGCCGGTCGAGCGGCTCGACGACGCGCTCGCGCAACGGTTGCAGATTACACTCTGGGACGACGGCACGTATCTCGATACTGTCGCCAATACCGCGCGCCGCCGCGGCACGCCGTTTTACGTTCACGTAAAAGTTGATACGGGCGTAAGACGCTTGGGGTTAGATCCGGCGCAAGCTCCCAAAGCGATAGAACGAATCGCGCGGACGCCGGGCATTGAAATCGGCGGCATCTTTTCGCACCTCGCCGCGGCCGAAGAGTTGGATTCGGCATTTACACTAGCGCAGGTCGCAACGCTCGAAGGCGTCGTTCGCGCCGTGACGTTCAAGGGAAAGGTGCGGCCGCTCCGCCACATCGCAGCTTCCGCAGCCGCAATGTTGTGGCCGCAGACACGTTTGGATCTCGTACGGATCGGCATCGCCCTCTATGGTTTGTGGCCTTCGAAAGCGACGCGCGACGCGCTACCCGCGGACGTACAGTTGGAGCCCGCACTTTCGTTTGAAAGCCGCCTCATCGCCGTCCGGAAGATCGAAGCCGGTTCGACGGTGGGATACGGCGCAACGTTCCGCGCATCGCGCCCCATGCGCATCGGCGTCGTGCCGCTCGGCTACGCCGACGGCATTCCGCGCGGGCTTTCCAATCGCGGCGCATTCATCGTGGCCGGGAAACGGTGCCCCATCGTCGGCAGAGTGTGTATGAATATGACGATGCTCGATCTTGGATCGACCAGCGCGCGCCCGGGAGATCGCGTGGTGTTGATCGGGGCCGCGAAAGAAGCCGCCGTTACGGCCGACGATTGGGCCGATTGGGCGGACACGATCAATTACGAGATCGTCGCGCGTTTACCGGCGGAATTAACGCGAACGTACGACGGTTAGCCCTTGGCGGCGCCGTTGCCCGAACGCCGCTCGATCGGCTCGAACGGGTGCACGGGCGGTCCGGAATACGTCGCTTGCGGACGAATCAGCCGGTTGTCGGCGAGCTGTTCCAATACGTGCGCCGTCCACCCCGCGATTCTGCCGCACGCAAAAATCGGCGTGAATTCGTCGCCCGGGAATCCCAAACTGTAGAAAAGCGGCGCTGTGTAGAAGTCGACGTTTGCATAGATGCTCTTGTCGGGCTTTTTCTCGCGCAAGACGAGATTCGACGCGTCTTCGAGCGAACGCGCGATCCGGTACCATTTCGGGTCGTTCAACTCGCTGAGCGTCTTGGCTACGGCCTCTAAGTGTTGCGCGCGCGGATCGCGCACTTTATATTCACGATGTCCCATGCCCATGATGCGTTCGCCGCGCGCCAAGACTTCGCGCACGTAAGCTTCAGCTCGCTCAGGCTTACCGACTTCGAGCAAGACCCGGCCGACGGCGCTGGCCGCACCGCCGTGAGCTTCGCCTTCGAGCGTCGCGATCGCAGACGTAATCGCAGCATACAGATCGGCTTTGGTCGACGCCGTCACGCGCGCGGAAAACGTCGATGCGTTGAACGAGTGATCGGCCAGCAACACGAGATAGGTGTCCATGGCATCTTCAGCCGCTTCGCTCGGCTCGGTGCCGCGGCACATATAAAGGAAGTTCGCAGCTTGTGAAAGGTCGTGACGCGGTTCGATCGGGTCGAGGCCGCGGCGAATGCGATCCCACATGGCAACGGCCGTAGGCACCTTGGCGATCAGTTCGATCGCGGTGTGCACGTCGGAGACGTGCGCGCCGTGCGCGTCTACCGGCACGAAGATCGCCAGGCCCGAAACAATCGTGCGCAGCACGTCCATGGGCCACGCATCTTTCGGCACACTTTGCATCGCGTTGATGAGCGGCTCGGGCAGCATGCGGTGGGCGCCGAGCTCTTTCTTTAAGTCCTCGAGCTGCCGCCTGGAGGGTAACTGCCCAAACAACAGGAGATGCACGACCTCTTCGAAGCATGCGTTGGGCGCCAGATCGTGGATGTCGTAACCGCGATAGGTCAGCCGGCCTTCTTTTCCCTCGACGTTGGAAAGCAGCGTGGTGCCGACGACGACGCCTTCGAGGCCGCGGTCGACGACGATTCCAGTTGTGGACATGAGTCTCTCCTTATTGCGGCAGATCGTCTAAATGCTGCGCGTAGTGCCGAGGGTCAAAGTACCACGCCGGCAGCGAGCTGGGGAACGTGATGTCCTGAAAGTCAATATCTATGGTTGAGCCGATGCCGGCAACGACGTGCTGGGTTCCATCCGGATCCACGCGAGGCAATATGACGCCGTGGAACCGAGTGACCACGAGCTGTTGGCTGAGATAACCAAGCGTGTACGTGATAATCATGGGGAAAATACCTTCGCCGTCTTCGGTGAATAATCTGTCGTGAGCGATGATCTTACGCAGTTCGTAACTGTGCTTGTCGACCCATATCTCACGCAGCACGTTACGTTCCGGATCACGGCGAGGTTTCAAAACCAGGTGCAGCAGATTGTGTTCGACCGTCATCTGCGGAACGTCATAGTCGGACTCACCGATCGCAATGACCGAGCCGATCGTTTTAAGCGGTTCGCCGCTGGGCTCGGGAGTCGGCACAAATGCTTGCGGATTATTGTGCTTGTGCAACGGCGCCGGCTCGAAGAGATCCACCGTGGGCGGGCCCGGGTCCCATGGTTCGTTCAGCGCGGGGCGCATGAAGGCAGCCGGTCCCCTTGCGTCGTCGCGAAAAACCTCACGGGTCAGGGCGGCGCGATCGACGTTGCGCACCCAATAGTGCATGGTGTAAGAGCCCTCGGGATCCGGGTAGGGTGACGCGCCTGGCTCAGGACCGTAATCGGTAAACTGCGTGCGCACCAACGTGTAAGTTTCATATGGCGGCGGAGGGCGATGCGAGCGGAAAACTCGCCGGACCAACCCGAGTACCCGGACGGGTTCGAGCGTCTGATACGGAGGCAAAGTGAACTGGGGCGCGGGCGTCGGCGATTGGGCTCCGGTCCGGAGCGGGTTCGCGAGTGAAACGGCAATGACGGCGGCCGCGAAAAGCGCCGCCAGAGAATTTTTCAGCATACTCGCTGTGTATAACGCCTGAAGGGCTCCGGAATGTTACTGCGCCAGCCGCGACGTGTCAATCCGCCGGCCCCCCAGCATCACGAACGAGGGCTTCTCGAGCGTGCGGATATTGGCCGCCGGATCGTCGGAAACGGCTATCACGTCGGCAAGTTTGCCCGGCGCGAGCGTGCCCCGGTCGGGCGTCCCGAGCAGGTCGGCGGCGCGGCTGGTCGCCGAGCGGAGCAAGTCGATCGGCCGCATCCCCATCGATGCAAGCAGCGCGAAATCTTTGTTGTTTTGACCGTGCGGAAAGACGCCGGCGTCCGTGCCGTACGAGATCTTCACGCGGCTTGCGATAGCGCGCTGCATGCCCGCGTTGCGCAGCTGCGAGGCTTGCTCGGCCTTGGCAATGCCTCCGGGCGAGATTTTGTTGGGGTTGCCCGGCTGCAGGATGGAATCCAACGCCCAAATCGTGGGCGTCAGATACGTTCCGCGATCTTCCATTTTCTGCAGCGTCGCTTCGCTGACGCCGGTTCCGTGCTCGATCGAGTGGACGCCGCCCTCGACCGCAATCGCAATGCCCTTGTCACCGTGCGCGTGCGCCGCCACACGCCGCTCGAACTTTGTGGCTTCGTCGACGACGGCCTGGACTTCGTCGAGATTGAACTGCGGAATATCCCAGACGTCGCCGTATGACAACACGCCGCCTGTAGCGAGTATTTTGATCATATCGACGTGGCGCTTCACGTGCTCGCGCACGCGCTCGCGAAAACCATACGGACCATACGAGATTCCGCTTTCGATCGGCTGATCGACGTGCACGAACTCGGGCAGATCGTTGGTATCACCGTGGCCACCCGTGATTGAAAGCGACGGCCCTGCCGCCAGGATGCGCGGCCCGAGAATTGCGGCGTTGGCGATCGCATTGCGCAATGCGAGGTCGATACCGGCTCCGCCGCCGACGTCACGCACCGTGGTGAAACCGTTGCGGAGCATCATCTGCGCGTTGCGAATGCTGTAGAGCGCCGCTTCAGCGACGTTATCCGCAGCCGCTTTCGGCGGCAGCAGCGCGAGCATGTACGTATCCGGCACCACGCGCGCCGCCACATGCGTGTGGCAGTCGATCAGTCCGGGCATGAGCGTCGCGCCGCCCAGGTCCACGATCTGCGCGCCGCTGCCCGCATCGCCGGCGCTCATCGACACGATGCGCTCGCCTTTGATGACGAGCACTCCCGGCGACCGCATCGCTTCTCCATCGAACAGTCGCGCCGATTTTAAAACCGTCACCGTTTCGGCGGCGCTGCTGCGCCACGGCAGCAACATCGCCGCGCCGGCCGCGGCCGCACCCAACAAAAATGACCGGCGCGCGAACAGCAATTCAACGTCGGCGAACAGTTTGTCGGAATACGGTACGTGCGGACAGCGGCAGTCGAACATCATGACCTCATCTAGTTAGAACGCGTTCGCCGTTGCGCGAAAGCGCGTAACCCAAGAGCTTGTCGACGAGCGCGTTATAACCGATGCCGACGGCATTGCAAACGTCGGGCAAGACGCTCGTCGGCGTCAGGCCGGGCAACGTGTTGATTTCCAAGATATACGGGCGGCCTTCCTGGCTGACGATGAAATCGGTGCGCGAATAATCGCGCAGCCCGACGAGGCGATGGGCCGAGAGCGCGAGCATGCCGATGCGCGCCGCGAGATCGGGGTCGATATCGGCGGGAACGATGTGCGTGCTGCCGCCCGCGGCATACTTGGATTCAAAATCGTAAAACTCGCCGGCATTGGAGACGATCTCGGCGATCGGGAGCGCTTCCTCGCCAAGCACGGCGCACGTGAACTCGCGGCCGGGAATGAATTCTTCGGCGATCACCTCCGCGTATTGCTGGGCCGCGACGATCATCGCTTGCGACCACTGCTCGTGCGTGCGCACAATTGAAACGCCGGCGCTGCTTCCCTGATAGCGCGGCTTGACGACCAGCGGCAGGTTCAGCGATCCCGGCAAGAGCGGCAGCGTGCCGCCGGAAAGGTCGAAGAGATCCCAAGTGGCCGTCGGCAGACCTTCAGCCGACAGCAGCTTCTTGGTCAGGTGTTTGTCCATCGCCAACGCCGCAGCTTCCAAGCCGCTGCCCGTGTACGGAATGCCAAGAAAATCGAGTATGCCTTGCACTTGCCCGTCTTCACCGCCCGGTCCGTGCAGCGCGTTGAAAACCGCGTCGGGCGCGATATCGCGGATCGCATCAACGAAGCGGCGGTCGTAATCCAGCGATTGCGCGTTGTATCCAAGCTCTTCCAACGCGCGCATGACGCCCGAGCCGGTCGCAATGGAAATC
>JAAXMC010000099.1 GCA_013036315.1 Vulcanimicrobiota bacterium | reverse complement strand
CTACCGCCATCAACGCGAGCGTCAGCAGCGACTGCACGAAGGGAACGATCGCAAAAGCCACGACCAGCGAAAAAAGCCCAAGCGTCGACATGCCACGGTCGCCGATGTTCTGAGCCACCCTTCCCACGAGCAAGACGTTCACAAGCACGTTGACCACCGAGACGAAGGCGAAGTAATAGTCGGTCTCGGCAAGTCCAAAATGCAGTTGCCGCTGCAAGTAGAGCGCCATGACTGCAAACCATGCATACATGCAAAGTGAAAGCGCCAGTTTCTGCCACAGCATCGGCGAAAGTTGCTTGTTGCGAAACGTCTTCGCAATCTCTGCCGGCCCTACAACGGCGGATTCGGCAGACTTGCCGCGCGATTCGGGCAGATAGCGAATGGTCACGAGCAGCGTTAGGAATTGCAAGGCTGCGGCTGCGTACAGCGGCGCGCCATATCCGAACTTCGTGAAGAGCACCGACTCGATCAGCGGCCCGAAGATCATCGCGCCCGAAAAGGTCGCCATAATGTAGCCGAAGGCTTGGGAGCGCTCTTTCGGCTCGACGAGGTCGGCGACGTACGCTTGGGTGACGCCGATGTTACCGCCGGATAAACCCTCCAGCACGCGCGCTGCAAAGATGAAAGGGATGCTCGTCGCCGCCCCCAGCATGGCCCAGCCGATCGTCGCGCCGATCTGGCTAATGATGAGCACGCGTTTGCGGCCGATGCGATCTGAGATGTTGCCCCAAATCGGGCCCGACACGAGCTGGCAAAACGAAAACGTCGAAAAGATCACGCCGACAACGAGCGGCGAAGCGCCGAAGTGCGTCACGAAATACGGCAGCAAGGGAATCAGCATGCTGAAGCCCAGGATATCGATGAACGTGATCCCGAGGATGGGGAAAAGGCGGCGAATCACGCGGCTTCGATTGGCAGCACGATCGGCTGCAATTTTTCGCTCTTGCGAATGAGGGTCAAGCGATAGCTTCGACGCAGATCGATGAGCGTCAACAAGCGGTGCAGATCGTCAATTCCGCGCACGGGTTGCTCTTCGAACGCCACGAGCAGGTCGCCTTCGCGCAAACCCGCCGTCTCGGCGGGGCTGCCCGGCTCGACGGTAACGATCATGAGGCCGCGACGAGCCGACAATTCGTGACGACGCACTAAGCGCCGCGGAATCTCGAGGTCTTGCCCTGCGATGCCGAGATAGCCGCGCCGCACGCGCCCGTCGCGCATCAGCACGCCCGCAATGAATTTTGCGGTGTTGACGGCGATCGCGAAGCAAATGCCTTGTCCGGGAAAGACTGCCGTGTTCACGCCGGCGACCGCGCCGTCGCTCGTCACGAGCGGCCCGCCGGAATTGCCCGGATTCAGCGCCGCATCGGTTTGAATGACGTTGTCTATGAGCCGCCCGGATTGCGCGCGCAGCGATCTTCCGAGCGCGCTGACGACGCCCGCGGTTACGGTGTACTGCAAACCATAAGGATTGCCGACCGCGACAACCAGCTGGCCCTGACGCAATTGCGATGAATCGCCAAGCCGGACGGCGGTCAGATCGGGCGCAGAGATTTGCACGACCGCGAGATCGGTGTGCTCGTCTTCGCCGATCAGTTGTCCCTCAGCCTCGCGGCCGTCCAACATCGATACGTCGATGCGGTCGGCGCCGTGCACGACGTGACTGTTGGTGAGTATGAATCCGTCGGGTGTAAAGATAAAGCCCGAGCCGTTTCCGCGCGAGCGCCCGCTGCGCACCTCGATCGCGACGACCGAGGGACTGACCGTTTCAGCCGCGTGGGTGACGGCTGCGGAGTACGCGTCGAGCGGCGAAAGTTCGCTCTGCTCGGAAACGGCGCGGAGGGGAGCGGCCATGGTGTCTTTAGGAACCTGCCGCCCTGTCGTACGGTTTCACGAAGGCGCCGGCCCGCGGCGGCGCAAACCTTTCGCCGTACGGATCGGAGGAAACCGTGGCTTTGAGAATCGCCGTGAGTTCTGTATTCTTACTCCTGTGCGCGCTGGGGAGCATGCCGGCGGCTTTCGCAGCGCCGAGCACGTGTACGGAGATCATCGCCCAGCGTAACCGCGTCTTCGACGATAATAAGACTTTGCTGGCCGAGGTGAGTAAACTGCGCAAGGCGGTCTCGTCCGACGAAGCGGCGGTGGAGATGCTGTCCGGCGGCGCTCAGGAGAACGCGAAGAACGAACTTGCGAAAGATACTGCTGCACTAAAAGAGGCCCAATCCAAACAGCAGCAGGTCGGACTGAAACTCAAAGAGCTCGACACGGAAGTGGCCCGATGCCGGGGAAAAAACCAAGAGTCGCAACCCGGGTCGTGGGCCGGCAAGTGGCGCGGCGGTAACCGGGATTACCAAGTGTTCATCTTGCAAGGTCGAGTTTACTATAACGTTACCAGTCCTGACAAAACGATCAGCGGCCAAGGCTCCTGCAGCGTGAGCGGCAGCGCAGCCACGTGCGATTACGAAGAGCGGTACAAAATCGGCTCTGAGGAGACGGACAGCTTCGGCAAGCAAGCGCTGACGCTTTCCGGCGACGCAATCGTCGAGCAGCGCACGCTGCGAAGTGTCGAATGCTACGGCGGCGCGCAAGGGTGGTGCGATTCCTTTCGCGCGCATATCGGCCAGGCCGTCGAAGATACCTGGCATCGCGTAAAACCGTAGGCTCTACCCAGCCGTTTCCCGAAGCGCACGGCCTCTAAGCCCAGATGGCGGAATTGGTAGACGCGCTGGTTTCAGGTATCAGTGGCCGCAAGGCCGTGGGGGTTCGAGTCCCTTTCTGGGCAGAACGCAAGCGCCGCGGAGATGGCGAATGAATGCACGCTGACGATCTTATGAGAAGCGCGCACATTTGGATTGTCAGGATCGATGCGTCCTATCAGTCGTTGCCGCTGCATTTCCTCACCGCCGGTGAACACGATCGTGCAGCGCGCTACCGGCTAGAGAAAGAGTACCGCAGCTTCGTTCTGCGCCGTTCGGTGTTGCGCTTACTCCTGGGCAGTTACGCGGGGATCTCCCCTGGCGACGTGTTCCTTAGTGCGGTCCCCGGCGAAAAGCCGAGGTTTTTAAATTCCCCAACGCCGGCGATCCACTATAGCACCTCGAGTTCCGATGCGTTGGCCGTTTTCGCCATTACACGTTCCGGCAGCGTCGGAGTAGACATCGAATCGGTTCGCGCGTTCGAAGATCTGAGCGACGTTGCGCACGACGTCTTCGCCGGCGAGGAACTTGCCACGATCGTTTCAGAACGGACGGAAGCCGCCCGTGTGCGCGCGTTTTTTTCAGCTTGGACGCGCAAGGAAGCAGTCCTGAAGTGCGAGGGTAAGGGAGTGCTGACAAATCTTCGGCTTGTCAACGCACTGGAACGCGGCGAAGGCCTGCGCGACGTGAACGTGGTGAAAGGATACGCCTGCGCGCTCGCGTGCGAGGAACCCTCAACGCAAGTGACCGTTCTCGAGGGCCCATTGACCGTTGACGAGCTCGTGAGAATACTTCCCGGAACAGTCGAAGCGGCAGCAGTTTGATCGCATCTGCGCATCCCGATGTGCTGCTCGGGCCGGATCGGCCGGAGTTGATCCGCGACGAAGTGCTCGCCGACGTGCTGGAGGCGACCGCCGCCGAGAGGCCGCACCACGTCGCGCTGATCTTCGGCGATCGGCAGCTCACCTATCAAGAGCTCAACGAGCGCGCCGATCGGATCGCTTCAGAGTTGATCGATGCAGGCGTCCGGCCCGGCTCCATCGTTGGGCTCTGGCTGCCGCGCGGTATGGAGTTGCTCGTGATGCAGGCGGCGATCGCCAAAACGGGCGCGGCCTGGCTGCCGTTCGACGCCGACACGCCGATAGAACGCGTCGCACTCTGCCTGACCGACGCCGGCGCTGCCGGTATCGTGAGCTGCGACGAATTCGCGCCCCTTCTCGGACAGCTCGACCACACCGTGTGGACGGCGGAGAACTTGACGCAGGCAGCCGAGCTGCCGCACGCAACGCTGCGGCGCCGCGAACGCGTGCTGCCAACCGATCCGGCATACGTCATTTACACGTCGGGCTCGACCGGCAAACCCAAGGGTATCGCGATCAGCCAGGGCAGCATTTGCCATTTGCTGCGCAGCGAGAACGAGGTGCTCGGCGTGCGCGGCACCGATCGCGTCTATCAGGGTTTTTCGGTTGCGTTCGATATGTCGTTCGAGGAGATTTGGATTAGCTATCTGGCCGGCGCGACACTGTGGATCGCGCCCAGGGAGTTGGCGGTCGATCCGGACGCACTTCCTCGCGCACTCTCCGAACATCATATCAGCGTATTGCATGCGGTACCGACACTGTTGGCGCTTTTTGCGCACGACGTGCCCGGCCTGCGGATCATTAATTTGGGTGGTGAGCCCTGCCCGGAAAGCCTGGTTGCGCAGTGGGCCGCCGAGGGTCGCCGCATCTTCAACACCTATGGTCCAACTGAGACGACCGTCTCCGCCAGCCTTGCCGAGCTTCACGCAGGCGAGCCGGTAACGATCGGCTATCCATTGCCGAATTACGGCTTGTTGGTTGTTGATCCGGCGAACAAGAATGAGCTCGCAGTTCTGCCGCGCGGCGACGTCGGCGAGCTCTGCATCATCGGGCCCGGTGTGGGATCGGGCTATCTCGGTCAGCCGAAACTCACGGCTGAAAAGTTCTGCGCGAATCCCTGGGCGAACGGCGAAGACTCGGGCCGGCTTTACCGTACCGGCGATCTCGCTCGCATCGACGCCGGCGGTCGCGTGCATTGTCTCGGCCGCACGGACGATCAAGTGAAAATTCGCGGCTTCCGGGTTGAACTTGGCGAGATCGAAGCTGCGCTTTCAAAACAGCCGGGAGTCGGAACGGCGACCGTTATGCTTTATCAGGTCGACGACCTCGATCGGCTGGTCGCCTTCATTACGCCGAAGGACGGAACGCCCAGCTCCGCCGGCGATCTACGAAACGCACTGCGTGAATCGCTGCCGCCGTACATGGTGCCGGACCATTTTGAGATCGTGCCGGAAATGCCGCGCCTGGCGTCCGGCAAGATTGACCGTAGGGTGCTCAGGGCGCGCCAGCTGGCCCCATCACCCGACGGCGAGGCAGATTCCGATGCACCGCAGACGCCCGCTGAAGAAGCGCTCTTCGCTGCGCTGCGCAAGCTCTTTCCCGGTCAGTCGATTCGCCGCAGCGCCGACTTCTTCTCGGATCTGGGCGGGCACTCGCTCTTTGCCGCGAGGCTCGCGTCAGCCTTGCGCACCGATCCGCGCTTCGCACACGTGACGGTGAGCGACATCTATCAAAACCGGGTCGTCGGCCGCATCGCCGAGGTTCTGGCCGAAACTCCGCAAGCCGCCTCGGATGCCGGCGTGAACTGGATAGCGCCAAGCGCGCGTAAACGGTGGCTGTGCGGAACAGCTCAGGCGGTGACAGTGCCTATCCTGATGGCGATCCGGATGGCGCAATGGCTCGCGCCTTTCTTTATCTATCAATTCTTCACGGGCGACCCGGATGATTCGATCCCTTACGCGATCGTGTTGTCCGTCGGTGCGTTTCTAGTGATGACGATGCTCGAGTTCGCCATAACGATTGGCGGACACCGGTTGTTTGCCGGGGGACTGCAACCCGGGCGCTATCCGCTGTGGGGTGTGACGTACTATCGCTGGTGGCTCGCCGATCGTTTGATCGAAACTGCGCCGTCGTATCTGCTGAGCGGCTCGCCGATGTACAACTGGTGGCTGCGCGCGTTGGGCGCGCGCATCGGGAACGACGTGGTCATCGGCGGGATCACATTGCGGGCGCCCGGCCTATTGACCATACGTGACGGCGCGAGCGTGGGCAACGCAGTCAATTTTGAAAATGCGCGCGTCGAACACGGGGAACTCAGACTCGGGACCATCGTTCTGGACCGCAACGCCTGCGTCGGCTCCGCCGCGGTGCTCGAAGGCAACACCTCGATTGGCGAATTCGGTCACCTGGAAGGCCAGTCCGAACTGAGCGACGGCAACGACGTGCCCGCCGGCCGGATCTGGTGCGGATCTCCGGCGCGCGACACCGGCGCGTTCGATCCGACGTCGAACCCGCCTCGTCCAAAAATATCCGGCGCGCGCGTGGCTGCCGAAGCGCTGTTCTTCATCTTCGGCGGGCTGCTGATCACGACGTTGTTCTTTATGCCGGTATTTTCAAGCTTCGTGCTGATCGATTGGCTCGATAACACGGACAAATTCCCATGGATGGATGGTAACGCGATCTGGTTTCAGCTCGCGAAATATTTTGTTTTGGCGCTGCCTGCGGCAGCCTTGCTGGTGGTCGGCACGGCGCTCCTATCCGGCCTTATCCGCTGGAGCATGTTGTCGCAGCTCAAACCGGGCCGCTGGCCGGTGCACAGCAGCGTCTACTGCGCTAAATGGCTGGTCAACCAAATTCAAGAGTCCAGTCTCAACGTGCTGCACGGCGTATATGCAACGGTGTTCGCGCCATTCTGGTACCGGTTGCTCGGCGCGCAGGTTGGTCACAGCGCGGAGATTTCAACGGCGCTCGGCGTCGTGCCGCATATGCTGACAATGGGCGACGACACATTCGTTGGGGACGGCGTCATGCTCGGCGACGAACAGATCGACGGAGGGTGGATGACGATGAAACCCACCGTGATCTCGCGGCGAGCCTTCGTCGGCAACGGTGCGTACATTCCCGACGGCACGAGTGTTCCGGAAAACGTTCTTATCGGCGTCCACACCCGCGCTCCGGAAAACGATCTGATGCACGACGGTGACACGTGGCTGGGATCGCCGCCGATCAGATTGCCGGCCAGGGAACAGGTGACCGGCTTTTCGGAACGGCTGACATATCGTCCGTCGCTCTGGCGCCGGCTCAGCCGCGGAGTGGTCGAAGCTTTTCGCATCATCATTCCCTTCGCGCTGGCAACGGCGGTCGGCTATACGGTACTGCTCAACGTTATGCCGGCTGCGGGCGCCGATCGCTGGGGCGAAGTGAGCTGGGAGCTGACGGCTGCCGGTCTCATGTACGGCGTTGGTACATTCGTTTTCGTCGCCACGCTGAAATGGCTGCTGATCTTTCGCTACAAGACAACCAGCCGTCCGATGTGGACTTCTTTCGTGTGGATATCGGAGGCGGTTACAAATTTGTATGAGGGTATTGCGGTGCCGAACTTCATGCGTTTCCTCCTCGGCACACCCTGGCTGCCCATCGCCTTCAACCTCTTGGGCTGCCGCATCGGCAGCGGAGTGTATTTGGACACGACCGACATTACCGAATTTGATTGCGTCAAAATCGGCGACGAAAGCGAGCTCAATGCGCTAACGAGCCCCCAGACCCACCTCTTCGAAGACCGCGTGATGAAGATCGGCCATGTCGCCATCGGCAAGCGCGTGTACATGGGACCGCGCAGCGCGGTGCTCTACGACGCGACGGTAGGGGACGCGGCAAAACTTGGCGCACTCACGCTCGTTATGAAAGGCGAGTATATTCCGGCCCGGACGAGCTGGCGGGGTTGCCCCGCGGCACCGGCTCATGACGCACCATCGCGCGCGCCGGTTTCAGGGATCAGTTAGAGACTATTTCCAAATCTCGTCCTGCGGCATGCGCTCTACGCCCTTCGGGTATGCGCCGTCGGGATGAGCGTCCTTGAACTGTTTGCAGATCACGGCGATGAATTCAAAGTTGTCCCATAACGCCGGAGTCTTCGTCGCAATACGCCGGTTCGTGATCATGGGAGCGAGCCGCAGCCAGGCGGTCAGGATGATATCGCCCCACATGTCCGCCGTAAAGGATCGATCCAAAACGCCGCGTTTCGCGAATAAGCCGACGTTTTCGAAGAAGTTCGCGACGGTGCGCGCCTGTTCGTATTTGGCCGGCAACGGGACCGCGACCAACTCGGCTCGTACCGTCGGATCTGCATAGAGCGGCGGTAATTCGCGGTAGACGTACAAAATGGCCGTCCGGAACTTCTCCGACTCGAACGTTTCGCGAATATCGTTGAGCGCCGTGATTTGGTTGCCGCCCCGCATATGCCGCAATTGAATGAGCGCGGCAACCGCGGACGCGGCGACCACGAGCAGCGTCAGCAGCGACGCAACCGCGGTTAGCCATTCGGGTGTCACACCTAGATTGTACGCAAGATAGTAGGAGTCAGCAAGGCCGGCGCGGATTTTCGCGAGAATTGAGTTGGAGAATCATGATAACGCTCTGCATTCGATATACTCTCGATCACAATAAGCTTTCAGATTTTGAAGCCTATGCCAAGGCATGGCCGGAAACGATAGAGCGCTGCGGCGGTAAGCTCGTCGGGTACTATTTGCCGACGAAGATTGCCGGACCGACAAATTTTGCGCTGGCGCTCATCGATTTTGAGAATCTTGCGGCATACCAGCAGTACCGGGAGAAGCTGAGCAAAGATGCCGAGGCGGTCGCAAACGTTGCGCGGATAGAGCGTTCTGGCTGCATCCTGAGCGAGGACCGTTCGATCTTGCAACGGGCCTAAGCATGACGATTCGCGAGGCCACACCCGGCGATGCGGCAGCGTGTGCGGCGGTGCAGGTTCGCAGCTGGCAAGCAACATATGCCGGCATCCTTCCGCAAGAACACATCGATCGGCGAACCGTTGAATTACGTGCGGCGCAATGGACCGAGCGGCTGCGCGAGGGCGATGACGACATTTTTGTGGCTTGCGATCCGTCCGGCGCGATCGTCGGTTTTACGTCCGGCGGCCGTTCGGGCGAGCCTGTAGAAGGCTACGATGCCGAGATCGGCACGCTGTACCTTCTGCCTGAAGCTCAACGCCGGGGCATCGGAAAGCAGCTGCTTCGCGCGTTAAGCGCGGCGCTGCAAACGAAAGGCTTTAGAGCTGCGTGGGTGCGAGTTTTGTCGGATAACGTCCCGGCGCGCCGCTTTTACGAAAAATGTGGCGCCGAGGTCGTCTGCGAGACCGAAGAAGATATCGACGGCTTTATCTACCGCGAACACTTCTACGGCTGGCGCGACTTGGCTAAGCTTTAGGGCCCCAGCCCGAGAAAACGCCCGAAGGTGTAGGAATTGTCGTAACGCGTTCGTTTAAGATCGTCGGGCGCGGAGCGTTATTCTCCGGCAACGCAAGCTGGCTCAACGGCTCGTGCCGCTCTTTCACATCCGTATTCATGATATTCATCATACATGGATCTATACATGACGCCTACGACGTTTGTTTCGGCGCTTACGTTCCCGCGTCGCCTCCGAACCGGAAGAGATACTTCACGATGAAGCGGTCGAGCGTGCGCGTTGCCGCCGGCGTGCCGAAGTTCAGGAAAAGTTCGTCGCCGCTGCGGAAGCGGTGGTGATAGGCGGCCGCCAGGTTTACGCCCGGCGGCGAGAAACCGCCGCGGCCGTTAATAGAGCGCAGCGAGATCGTGAAGTTTTCATACGGACCGAGCTGCGCGCCGATAGAGATCCGGCGCAGCCACTGCGAGTCGAATGCGCCCGTCGTCATGGCGCGTTCGAAGCTGCCATCGTACTCAAATCCCAGCGAGAAGACGCGCCCGAGCGGCCGCGACGTTGTGAACGAATAGATGTGAAGGTAGTCCGGGCCGTTGTCGTTGGAGCCGACCGAACCGAAGCCGAACTTTCCGTACGCCGCCTGGAAGTCGATTGGCGCGGGGGTTCCGTCGCGATATCCTACCGACACCGTGGAAAGGTTGAACGTATCGGTTCGTCCGCAGAAGTACCCCGGATAGCCCGTAAAATACGATCGCGGGAGATTCGGATCGCTGCAGGTGGTCTCGGAGCCGCTGGGGTCGATCACCGAGTAGCTGCGCAACTCGCTCGTCGCCGGCCCTACGCCGATCGAAAAACCGTTGTTAAGCGTGGCGTTCAAGAAGGCGCTCGCGTCGGCCTGATGCACCGCGCCGGAGCGGTCTAAGTACCGGTCGGCGTTCAGGAAGAGGATGAAGTTCTTTATCGCCTTCGTTGAACCGCCGGTGTCCCCGAAGAAACTGAAGCCGTGGATGTCGGAATTTGCGGTAATACCGTCGATTGGATTGTAATTGGGGCTAATGTCGGCGTAGTCGACGTTCCACTCGTAGTTGGGCTTGTGAACGTCGATAAAACCGCTTACGCTGTGCGCGACGCCCTGCGGGACCCAGGTCCCATGTTCGCTTGCGTCGTTGATGCCGTACACGAATCCGTTCTTGAGATTGCGCCCCTTGATCCCGGCTTCGACCGCTGTGTCGCTCCCGAAGATGCTGTGGTGGGCGATGACTCCGTCGGCCCAATACAGGAACGTGCGATCCTGCAGCGCGTGGGTGTATCCGAAAGCCGTGTCGTTGAACGTATTGCCGGTGGTTTGATCGTAGCCTTTGAAATTCAAGACGCCGAATGACTGCCGTCCGAAAGTTCCCTCGACTTTGGCGCCGCGATCGAACGGACCGACCGAGGGCGAGTAAAAAATTTCGTTTGGCCCGATCGGCGCCTGATTCGGATTGAGAAATTGGGCGCCTTGCGCGAAGAACGGGCGGTACTCTTGCAAGAAGCGGCGGAATTCTTGGGGCGCGATCGTCTGCTGATCGATCTCCACGTTTGAAAAATCCGGATTGAGCGTCCCGACGAAGTTGATCGTGCTCGTCAAAGGATAACTGATGTCGACGCCCGCGTTCCGTGCCGTTTCCGGAAGAAACGCGCCGTTCGCTTCTTGGAAGAGCTTGCGGTCGCGGCCGACGCTGCCCAGCGCGTAGAGCTCGGCGCGCGGTTTTGGCCGGGCCGCGGCGGTGCCGCCCGTTGTAATTCCGGTCCAGGACGGCCAAAAGCGCGCATCGGTAAACAGAGGAAAGGCGTTGCCGATGGCACCGTCCTGCATCACCCCGTCATAGGCCCACGTGTAATGTTCGGCCGATGCCGCGACGTTACGAATGAAATTTATGCGCCAGGTTTGACCGGGTCCGCCGCGCGTGCGCAGCACGTTGAGCGGAATGATCAAAACGGCGCTCCACGCGTCGCCGCTGACGGCCGCGGCTGATTGCCAGACGGGCCGGTAGCGCGCGTTCTCGCTGGCTTGTTCGTAGCGCACGCCGCGCGGCGTCGTTTCAAAAAAATAGACGGTGCTGCCCGCGCCGCTCGTGTCGAGCTCGACGCCCACGAAGTCGTCGTTGCCGAAGCCGACGTCGTTGGTGGTTTGCGTCGCGGTGATTGGCGTACCGCGCTGCTCGGCGCGAAACGCGACGTATAGATTGCGCGAATCGTACATCATCCACACCTGCGTCGCGTGCGGAGCGACGGTGCGGGTCGTCAGATCCTCGAACCCGCCCGCCTCGGGGATCGCGCCGGCTTGCCACGCTGCCGCCGGTATCGAGGGATCGAGCGGCGGCGGCGAGGGGGCCACGACCGCGGGGAGCTGCAGCGTTGCCTGCACCGAAGCGCGCGCCGGCCCAGCGGCCAACAGGATGGCCGCGAGCGCAATCGCCGCCTTCAGGCACGAAGAAGTCATCAGAGGATACTCCACATTTCAACTACTAAATTAATCTTCAAACCGTTTCACCGTCTTGAGAAAGTCATCAAATGCACTACTTCGGACCGTTCCGGCTCGATTCTGAACGCTTGCTGCTGAGTGTGGGCAAACGGCCGTTGCCCTTGGGTCCAAAAGTGGTCCAGACGCTGCTGGCTTTCGTGGAGCGCCCCGGGGAGGTGCTCACCAAGAGCGAGCTGCTCGATCGGGTCTGGCCCGGGGTTTTCGTCGAAGAGAGCAACCTCGCGCAGAACGTCTACGTGCTGCGAAAAGTGCTGCGCACGCACTGGAACGACGTCATCGAGACGGTCCCGCGGCGCGGGTACCGGTTTGCGGCCGGCGCCTCGACCACTGCCCCCAGGACCGCCGGCTCCAGGTTTTACTATGCTGCCGCCGCGGCGACGTTCGCGCTCGCGCTCAGTTTTGGACTTCTGCACGACACGGCCCGGTCGCGGCCCGTGCCGCGGCAGCTCAGTTCTACCGGCGCGCGGCTCTTTGCGGTGGGAACCTATTATTGGAAGCAGCGCACGCAAGCCGGCGTGCAAAGGAGCATTCGCTACTTCAGCGCCGTGATCAAATCCGATCCGGCGAATGCGCGCGGGTATGCGGCGCTGGCGCAGGCGTATGCGATCGAGGGCGATTACGAGTACGGACCGATCAAACAATCCTATGCGCGGGCGCGCGCCGTGGCGCATCGGGCTTTGAAGCTCGATCCGCAATTGGCCGAGGCGCACGCCGCGCTCGGGATCGCCGAAGATGTTCCCGCAAGCCGCGCCGCTGCGCGCGCGCAGTATCGCGAAGCGTTGGCACTCGATCCGAATTACGCGAGCGCGCATCAGTGGTACGGGTCCGCGCTGCTGGAACAGGGTCGCCCGCGCGAGGCGCTAGCCGAGCTTCGCAAAGCCTTGCAGCTCGATCCGGTTTCCGTCGCGACGTTAGCCTGGCTCTCGAGCGCCGCGTACCTCTCGCGCGAATACCCCGCGGCGATTGGGTATGCGCGCGAAGCAGCGGAGCTTTCCCCGCAGCGCCGCGACTCGTACTTCGACATGGGGCTCGGCTACGAAGCGGTCGGTAATTATGGCGCTGCGATCGCGGCGTATCGCGCCTATGCAGCCCGCTGTGGCCGCTGCCCCGCCGAGGTTGCGGCTTTGCTGTCGCATGCCTACGCGCGGTCGGGCGATTTCCGAAGCGCTGCGGCTCAACTGGCGCTGGCGCAGCGGAGCCGCGGAATGGACGCGGCCGATCCCGGCGACTTGGTGGTAGCGCTCATAGCTTTGAACCGGCGTTCGGACGCGCTGGCGGCGCTGAAACGGGTCGCCCTCAAAGACGCCGCGCACTATGCGCTCGACCCGCGGCTGGACCCGGTCCGGGGGGACCGCCGCTTCAAGAAGTACCTCAAGCTGCCGGCATAAGGGCTTGAGCCTATCCTTACCCTCGCTTTTTTTTATGGTTAATCGCTCGGGTAAGGATAGGCTCGAGCCCGTCTCTTCCGTCACTTCCAGGCCGGGATCGCTGGGTAAGGATAGGCTCCCCTCTCGTCTTTGCGCGCCGCGAGGGGGAGTTTCGCCTGGCGGCTCAGATGGTCAAGACCCTTTCCCCGAGCGATTAACCATGCGCCGAAGTCCTGAGCGAAGTCGAAGGGGAGGGGGAAGGGTCTTGGCCGGGATGAGCCGCTTTGCGGCTTTGGAAAAAAATGCGACAGGGGGTTGACAGGGGTATTTCTTATGCTATTATACTAGTGTACTAGTACAACAGCGTATTGGTACTGCTGAGGAGAAAAGAAATGACGTTCCCCATCAACTTTCAAGAAGCGACCGAGCGTCGCAGCCCAAGCTTCCCGCTCGCGAACCAAGGCGGCTTGTTCCTAGGCTGGGGTCCCCGGCTCTAAGGAGCCAGCAATGCCGGCAGTATTCACGGTAGATCCGCGCAGCGGCGTTCCGATCTACCTGCAGCTCATCGAGCAAGTGAAGCGTTCCGTGGCTCTCGGCGCCCTCGCCCCTGGCGAGCAGCTGCCGACCGTCAAACAACTTGCCGTCGACCTGACCGTCAATCCGAACACCGTGGCGCGGGCATACCGCGACCTCGAGCGCGATACGGTCATCGAAACGGCGCCGGGACGCGGCTCGTTCGTGCGCGCAGACGGCGTCGCCAAACAGACTCGCGCCGCGACCGACGTTGCGGGAGAAGCGGTCACGCAGGCGGTCCGTGAAGCAAAATCGTTAGGTTTACCCGCCGCGGGCGTGCGCGCTCTTTTTGAGTCTGCGCTGGCGCGGTGGTTTCCGGAGGAAAAATGAGCACCATTTCTATCGAGCATCTGAGCAAGTCGTACGGAACATTTTTGGCCGTCGACGACGTAACGATCGAGATCCCGACCGGTTCCGTCTTCGGCCTGCTCGGCCCCAACGGGGCCGGCAAGACGACGACGTTCAAATGCCTGCTCGGACTGGCGCGCGCGACATCGGGAGAGGTTCGCTTCGGCGGTCAGCCGCTGACGCCGCCGCTTTTCGAAAGCATCGCGTACGTGCCCGAACGCAGCGTTCTATACGAATGGATGAACGGGGCCGAACATCTCGAGATGCAGCGCCGCACGTTTAAGCGCTACGACGCAAAGCGCGCAAAGCAGCTCATGGACCTTTTCAGCTTAGATCCGCGCAAACGGGTGCGCGCCATGTCCAAAGGCATGCGCTCGGCGCTGGCGGTTGTGATGTCCTTTTCGATTCATCCGGAAACGCTCGTGCTGGACGAGCCGACCAGCGGTCTCGATCCGGTCAATCAGCGTGCCGTCTTGAATTTGATCATCGAGAGCGCCGCACAAGGCGCCACCGTCGTGCTTTCTTCGCACCAAATTGGGCAAGTCGAGCGCGCCGCCGATCACATCGCAGTCCTGCAGAAGGGGCGCGTGATCCTCGCCGGCGCCGTAGACGATCTGAAGTCCGATCGCAAGATCGTGGAGGGCATTTTTCCGTCGGAGGGGATCGCGCTTGACGGTTTGCGCCGCGACTCGCGGATCGAACGCCTCGACCAAGCCGGCCGCATCCTGCGCCTCACCGTGACCGCCGACGGCGGCGGACTCGCTGAAACGCTCTCTCAAATGGGCGCGCAGAGCGTGCGCATCGTCGACCTGAATTTGGAAGACATCTTTCTCAATGCCGTTGCGCCCGGAGTGCAGACGGCGAACGTCGTGGAGGCTCGCTGATGTATTATTACGCGGAAGTTTTACGCGGAATGCGCGCGCTGCGCGTGGTCGCCATCATTCTAGGTATCTTTCTTGCCATTGCGATCGTCTTCAGACTATGGGCGCTTACCGAGCACAGCCCGGAGGTCGTGGCCGCCGCGTTGCAAGCTTCACCGACGGCGCACATCACGACCAAGACCCTGCCCGACGGAACGATCGAAACGACCGTCAACGATCCGTTCAAGCATGTCCATGCCGTGATCGATCGGCACGGACGGCTCTTCCGCATGAACGCGACGATGCCGATTTCGGATCCGATGAGCCATAACAACATCTCGATGGGCAGTTCGAGCATCAGTGAGAATCAAAGTGCCGGCACGAAACACATCGTCCTGATGCAGGACATGAATGCCAACATACCTCTCAGCGTGCTCTTTGCGATCTCCGAGATAATCGGCTTGGTCACGGCAACGATGCTTGGCGGGATTCTTGCCAAGGAGAATGACGGACACCTTGAGCTGGCTTGGACCAAACCTGTTTCGCGCGACCGCTTAGCGCTAGCATACATCGGCGTCGACATGGCGACGATTGTCATCTCGCAGTTCGCGATGATTCTGCTCACTTTGATCGTCTGTGCGATGTTCATATGGCCGACATTCCACACCGATGCGTACACGCTGCCGGCGGTCGCTCTCGCATTCCTCGGTCCGATCGCGTGGTACGCAGGTTTGACGGCCTTTAGCGCCTCGTTGAAACGCGGGCTCGGCATGGTGGTCGGCCTGGGATGGCTGGCCGCGCTCGTGGTCCCCAGCGTTGAGGCGGGGACGTCTTTCAGCAGCAACGACATCGTCCGCGGGATTCACGCTATCTTCAAATTGCTTTCCTATATCGACC
>JAAXMC010000098.1 GCA_013036315.1 Vulcanimicrobiota bacterium | reverse complement strand
CGATGAACGCTCCCATTTCAATCAGTCCGAACATGCGCAGCGCGTGCATTTGCACGGCCCACGGATAAAACGAAGCCGCCTCGACGTCGAGGATGACGAAGAGCATCGCAATCAGATAGAACTTGACGGGAAACCGGCCCGCGATCGCCGAGGTCGGCTCGACGCCGCACTCGTAGGCTTTCTCTTTTTCGGGGTTCGGTTTGCGCTGAGCCAGAAGTCCCGGCAGCAGGCTGAAAGCCAGCGCGGCAACCACGGCGACGGCCACGAAAATCGCTACGGGAGCATAGGGGGTCATCGGCTTGTGACAGTTTTCACAAGCCTTTCCCAACCCCTTGAAGAAAGAATAGCGGCATGAAAGTGTTTGCGTTTGCATTGGTCTTTGTTCTGGCTCAAGGCGGCGGGTGCAATAACCCCAACGGCGGGGGCGTCCAGGATTACGGCTCGATTGTCGGGCGCGTGCTGGACGCCTCGAACAATCGCCCAGTGCCCAACGCCCTGGTCGCGGTCGGCGCGCTGTTCACCGGCTACTCTAACCCCGACGGCGCGTTCACGTTGTCGGGCATTCCCATCGGGCGCCAGGGCCTGAGCGCCAGCGCGCCCGGGTACCAGACCACAACGGTCATCGTTCCGGTCCACAAAGATCAGACCAGCAACGCCTACTACGTCAGGCTGCTTCCTCTAACGGGCGGTCCCACCGCGCCGCCCCCGCCGACGCCGACACCAACGGCAGGGCCGCCGACGCCGATACCCGCGCTCACTCCGGAACCGAGTCCCACCGGCAGCAGCAGCCCCTCGCCGTAGTGGCGCTCAACATCCTGGCGATTATCGCCGGCCTGTTCTTGGTGTACATTGCGCTGCGCGACGTCTTTCAAGGCGTCATCGTGCCGCGCGCCGAGAACACCGTGCTGCGCGTCAGTCATTATCTGAACCGCGGCTGCTGGGGGATATGGCCGTGGGTCGCCTACCTGCTCTACCGCGATGCCCGGCGGCGCGAAAACTTCTTGGGCACATACGCACCGTTCATGCTCGTCGTCTATCTTGTGACATGGGTCGGGCTGTTGATCGCGGGCTGGGGTTTGTTCTTCTACGGCATCCGCGATCAGCTGCGCCCGGACAGTTTATCGTTCGCCGAGTGCGTGTATTTTGCGGGCGCGTCATTCCTGACCATCGGCTACGGCGACATCGTCGGTACCACGACGTTGGCACACATGATGTCGCTCGTCGCCGGCGCGTGCGGCCTAGCCGTTGTTGCCGTGGTCGCAACGTTCCTGTTTTCGATCTTCGGCGCGTTTCAATTGCGCGAACGGTTCGTCGTTACACTCGGTGCGCACGCCGGAGCCCCGCCTAGCGGGGTCGGCTTGCTGATCGAACACGCACAGGCCGCGATCATTCCCGACTTAGCGCAGGTTTTTCGCGACGGCCAAAACTGGATGGCCGAAGTAATGGAAAGCCATCTGGCCTATCCGATCCTCACGCTCTTCCGTTCGAGCCACGATTATGAATCGTGGGTCGGAGCGCTCGGCACGCTGCTGGACGCTTCGGCGCTGGTGCTGACGACGATTGAAGTGGACGACGCAGTTCGCGGTCAAGCTCACATCGTCTACAACCTCGGGCGTCATTTGACGCACGATTTCACCAATTACTTTGGTTTCAGAGAACACGAGGACGGCGTCGGAATCGAACGCGCCGAGTTTGAGGCGGCTTGCAAACATTTGTCGCAAGTGGGATACAAAATGCGCGACGGTGAGGGCGCGTGGAAACGCTTCAGCGATTTACGCAAGACCTATGCAGTGCACCTAAACACGCTGGCCCGCTGGCTCGAAATTCCGCCGGTGCAATGGGTCGGCGATCGCACGCTGCTTAAAGCGCATATTTAGGAGGCGGCGACACCTTCACTGCGCCACCGCCGATTCGATTGCGGCCTTCAGTTCGGAAATGCCGGCGCCGGTTCGCGCGCTGACGGCCAGCGATTCTCCGCGATGCGGTATTTCTTCCACTGCGTCACATTTGTTGAATGCAACGACGCACCGCTTAGATTCTAAATGCAAAGTACCCAGCGTCTCCTCGACGGCGGTCATTTGCCGCGGCCAATCGGGATTGGAAGCGTCAACGACGTGCACCAGCACGTTGGCCTCATCCAACTCCTCGAGCGTCGCGCGAAACGCGTTCAGCAAATCCTTGGGGAGATCCGTGATGAAGCCGACGGTGTCGACGATCCGCACGTAGCGGCCTTCGCCGAACCACACGCGGCGCACGGTCGGATCGAGCGTTGCGAACGGCTGGTCGGCAACGAACGCCTTCGAGCGCGCCAAACGGTTGAGCAGCGAGGTCTTGCCGGCGTTGGTGTAACCGACGAGCGCCGCCAACGGTTCGCGTCCGTCGTTTCCGCGTCGCGTCGTCCGTTGGCGGCGCACCTCTTCCAGTTGTTTGTTCAGCACGCTTATTCGCGCCTGAATGCTTCGGCGGTCGACTTCGAGCTTCGTTTCACCCGGACCGCGCGTGCCGATGCCGCCGCCCAGCCGCGAGAGATCGGCGCCCGCGCCGATCAGATTTGACTGCCGGTAGCGCAGCTGCGCCAACTCCACTTGCAGTTTTCCTTCGCGGCTGCGCGCGTGGCGCGCGAAGACGTCCAAGATCAGCATAGTGCGATCGACGATCGGCAGCGGTATAATTTTTTCCAAGTTCTTGCGCTGCCGCGGGCGCAATTCGTTCAGGACTAACACTAACCCGGCGCGCAGTTTTTCAGCCTCCTGCGCGATCTCGAGCGCTTTCCCGCTTCCGACGAGCGTGGCCGCGTCGACTTTCGCGCGCTTCTGCACGATTCGTCCGGCGATATTCGCGCCGGACGCCGCCGCCAGCGCTTCTAGTTCCGCCAGTTCGGGTTCGATGGGCCGCGCGGGATCGCCGGTATCGACCGCGACGACGAGTGCCCCCGTTTTTAGCGCGCGATTGGTCGCAGGCGCTCGATGAGCCATAAAAGAGCCTGATTGTAGTGCGGACCGGGCCGATAGAATACGTCCGGATCCGGCGCGATGAGCACATGCTTCGCCGCAACCGCCTGCAGCGAGCGCCACGGTTCGCGATCGAGATTCGCTTGCAACTGCGCGTCGCGCGAAGCAAGGAGCGCGTCCGGCTGCAGGCGCAGCAGCGCCTCACCGCTATACTGCGAATATGCCTGCGGCAAAGCCGTCACCGCATTGCGGCCGCCGGCCAGCGAGATCAGCGCTGAAATGTACGAATTGGGGCCCACTGTCCAAATCGGCGTCGTTTGTATGACGACGAAAACCGAGGGACGCCGCAAGAAATGTTCGGAGGCCTGAAGTTTTTTCGTTTGTGCCTGCAAATTTGCAATCAGTGCTGCCGCCTGCGCGCGGTGACCGCTCAGCACGCCCAGTTTCGAAATATCGCCGAACAAATCCAAATAACTATCGTCGGGCAATAATGAAACGGTAATTCCCGCTCGCTTCAGCGCAGAGACAGCCCGCGCTTGGGACGGAATCCCGACGACCAGGTCGGGATGCAGGGCGACGATCTTCTCCGCATCGACACTCGACGCATCGTTGACTTCCGGCAAACCTTTCGCACAGGGAATGTCCGAACTAAATTGTGAGACGCCGGCAAGTTGCCTGGCAGCGCCGATCGCGCACAGATCTTCGGTCAGCGACGGGATGAGCGAGACGATGCGCGGGTGCGCCGCGCCCGCCGGGGGCGCAGCCGGAGACGCACATGCCGCCAGCATCGCCACGAGAATCGCCGCGACAACAATTTTTTTCACGAGCGCGAGCTTTCCCAAAACCAGGAAGCCTAGCCTGCACCGCTGTATCTGGCCATACCACGTTTGCGCGCGGGAAGCCGGTCGAAAGCCGGCACGGTCGCGCCACTGTAGGCGGGGAGCCGCCCGATGTCACTCCTTTTTGGGGGAAGGCACGGGCACGAGGCTACGATCCGCGAGTCAGGATACCAGCGCAAACGCACACATACAACCGCCTCGCGAAAGGGAAAGGGTTGCAATGTTCTTTCTGCTGGTTATCGTACTCGGCGCCGCTGGGCCGTCGCCGTCTCCTTCGCCGTTGCCCGAGATCGCGCACGTTTATACGAGCGATCGCACCAGCGAGACGCTCAATAATTCCGCGCGCACCACCTACATCGTCACGCGCGCGGATATCGCCCGCCATGGATACCGCACGGTCGGTGAAGCGCTCGAAAATCTCCCCGCTTTTGAATTTTCTCCCTATGGCGCGATCGGCGGCGCCGCGCAGTACGGCGTGCGCGGCAACAACAGCGCACAGGTACTCGTGCTGGTCGACGGCTTGCCTGCGCCCGGATCGTTTGCAAACTCGGTCGAGCTCGGCACGATGCCGCTCGCGGGAGTCGACCGAATCGAGCTCGTTGAGGGCGGCGGTTCGACGCTCTATGGAACGGGCGCAATCGGCGGCATCATCAACGTCATCACGCAGCGCAAAGCTGCAGACGGTGCGACGTTGCGCGCGGGCTCTTTCAGTGACAGCTCGCTCGAACTGCGCACTCCCAACATACAATTCTCGCGCGTCGTGGCGCGCAACGATTTCACGCTGCCCGATGAGACGTCGCGCCCAAACAGCGACTTTCAGAACTCCGCACTGCACGCAAACTTCGGCACGCACATCGGATCGTTCGACGCAGTTTTGCGCGCGGAAATCTCGAGCGACCGCGGCGGCGCTCCCGGACCGACTGAATTTACGTCCCTCACGTCGCGGCAAAAGGACTTGAACGCGGGCGCCAATCTGACGCTTACGCACAAGAGCCCGCAAGCGGAAACGACCCTGCAATTTGGAGGCACGCGCCAGCAAATCACGTTCGGCTGCAATGCGGTCACCGATCCGAATTGCTTTCAGGATACCGAATCGCTCGACACCGAAGCGCGTTTCGACGTCGGCGCCCGCAACGTCGTCAGCGGAAATAACGAGCAACTGCTGTATGGCATCGATCTGGCGCGCGGAACCGTGCGCGGCGACGCGGGCGGCCTGTTTTCAACGAACAGCTTCGCGCAAGCGGCCGCGTACGTTCAGCAAAAATTCTCGACGCGCTGGGGAAGCGCGTATGCCGGCGTACGCGGCGAACGCGACGGCTGGGTCGGCGGAGAGTTTTCGCCTTCGGCCGGCTTCGTCGTTCGTCTTTCGAACGAAGCATCGCTCAAAGGCAATATCGCAACCGCCTTTCGCGCGCCGGACGCAAGCGAACTCTTCTTTCCGTTCTTCGGAAACCCGGCGCTCAAACCGGAGCGCGCGAAGGTGGCCGACTTCACGCTGGTCGATTCGCGCCTGCTCGGCGGCGTCGCGCTCGGATGGTTCGGCAACCGCACCAACAATTTGATCGTGACGACGCTGATCGATCCCGTCAACTTTATCTTCGCGCCGGAAAACGTCGGCCACGCCTTGATTGAAGGCTTGACGCTCGACGCGAAGACGCGCCCGCTGAATGGCCTCACCGCTTCTTTCAATTTAACCGACCTCTACCGCGCCGAAGATCTCGATGCGAAAACGCGGCTGCCCGACGACCCCGTTCTCACGGCGAATCTCGGGCTCGATTACGCGGGCGACGGCTTCGTCGAAGCGTTCGGCGCGTCGGTCCATTCCGTGGGCGCGCACGGGCCGGCCGCATTCACTCGCGCCGATGCGTATCTGTCGCTGCGCGCCGCGCCGAACGTGCTCTTTACGTTACGCGCTTACAATTTCGGAAACGCGCGTTACGAGGCCGTGAACGGATTCCCGATGCCGGGGCGCACGTTCGCGTTCGAGCTATCGACGCGTTAGCGTGACTGTGCGTTTCGCGGCGCTCGCCGCGATGGTGTGTGCCGTCGCGGCGGGAGCGCTGCTCGTTGGCGGGACCACGCTCTCGCCGTCCGCTATCGGCGCGGCGCTGCTTCACCCGCACAGCGGCGAAATCGCTACGATCGTGTGGCAGTTGCGCCTGCCGCGCATCGCGATCGGCGCGCTGGTCGGCGCCGCGCTCGCAATAGCCGGCGCGCTGCTGCAAGGATTGCTGCGCAATCCGCTGGTCGATCCGTATCTTACCGGCGTCAGCGCGGGAGCTGCGGTCGCAATCGTTCTCTCTATTTCCGCAGGTATTGGGGCGGCGGCCGTTCCGGCGCTGGGTTTCGCGGCCGGCCTAGCAACGGCCATCGCGGTCGCCGCGCTGGCACGGCGCGGCGCGAGCTTGGATGCGACCCGCTTAATTCTGGCCGGCGTATCGCTTTCTTCGCTATTCGCGGCGATCATCGCGCTGGTGCTGACGCGCGTGCAGGGCGGCGGCAGCGCGCCCGCGATCGTCAGCTGGCTCGCCGGCACGTTATCGGGACGCGGCTGGAACGACCTGGCTTTCGCTGCGCCCTATGCAGTGCTCGGCGCGCTCCTCGCGTTTCTCAGCGCACCCGCCCTTAACGCGTTGCGGCTCGGCGACGTGCGCGCGGCGGCCGTCGGTGTCGATGTCGGGCGCGCACAATGGACGATCCTCGCATCTTCTTCGCTGCTCGCAGCCTCGGCCGTAACGCTTTCGGGCACGATCGGTTTTGTCGGCTTGATCGTACCGCACCTCGCGCGCCGCATCGTGGGATCCGACGCGCGCTACGTGCTAGCGGCTTCCGCGTTGTTAGGAGCGGCGCTGACGATCGCCGCCGATGCGCTGAGCCGCACGCTACTCGCTCCCGCCGAAATCCCGATCGGCGTGCTGCTCGCATTTATCGGCGTGCCGACGTTTCTCTATCTCTATTTGCGCGACAGACGCACGGCCGCGGCATGATCGCCGTTCGCGATCTCGATCTTTCGGTCGCCGGCCAAACGCTGCTGGCAAACATGTCGTTCGACATCCGGAACGGCGAGTTTGTCGGAATGCTCGGACGAAACGGCGTCGGCAAGACGACGCTGTTGCGCACGCTGGCGGGTTTGCGGCCGATCGAACGCGGCAGCGTGCTCTTGGATTCGCGCAACATCGCGGCGCTCGCGCCGGCCGATCGCAGCCGCGAGATAGCGTTCGTCACCAGCGACGACGTCTTCGCCGATCGGCTGACGGTTCGCGAAGTTGTCGCCGCCGGGCGCTATCCGCATCACCGCTGGTGGCAATGGACCCAGGAACCGCGGGATGCTGAAGCTATCGCGCGCGCGCTAAGCGTGGTGGAGCTGCAGCAGTTTGCCAATCGCGAGTTCACGACGTTGTCGAGTGGAGAACGGCAGCGTGTGTGGATAGCGCTCGCGCTCGCGCAAGAGGCGCCGATACTTTTTCTGGACGAACCGACGACCCATCTCGATCTGCGGGTCGCGCAACAGATCCTGAAGCTGTTGCGCGCTCAAGTGGAAGGCGGGAAAACGGTGGTTTGCGTGCTGCACGATCCGAACGATGCCGCCGCATACGCCGACCGCGTCCTGCTCTTGGCAGACGGCGGCATTCTGGCTTTCGAGGAGCGGGAGCGCGCCCTGTCGGCCGAGCTCCTCGAGCTCGCCTACCAGGTTCCAATGGAGGCCGTCACCACCGCCTCAGGGGCGACCCGCATCTTTCCTCGACACCCCGCATAACCGGAGGGCCAATCCTTTTACCGCGTGGCTAAGGCGCCGGCACGCCGGCCGTGGCAGAATTGTGAAAAGGCTCCTTTTTTATTTTAGGGGGAGAACGCGTATGGCAATCACAGCCGGTGAGTTCAAGACCAAGGTCTCATCGAACGGCAACGGCGCGCACGGTAAGAGCTCGCCCAAAGCGCTGGTGGAATATATAAAGAAAACCGGCGTGAAGATGGTGGATTTCAAATTCACCGACGTGCCGGGGACCTGGCAGCATACCAGCGTACCCGCCGATCAAATCGATGAGGATTCGCTCGTCGCCGGAATCGGTTTTGACGGTTCCTCGATTCGCGGCTTCCAAGCGATCCACGAATCCGACATGATTTTGAAGCCCGACGTGGGTTCTGCGGAGATTGACAGTTTCTGCGGCGTCCCGACGCTTTCGATCATTTGCGACGTGTTCGATCCGATCGCAAAAGAGTTGTATCATCGTGACCCACGCAACATCGCGCGCAAGGCCGAAGCGTATCTGCGCTCCACGGGAATCGCGACGACGGCCTATTTTGGCCCGGAGGCCGAGTTCCATTACTTCGATCGCGTCTCGTACGAGAATTCTCCCAACCGCACGTTTTACGAGATCGATTCGAATGAAGCCAGCTGGAACAGCGGACGCGAGCAAGGCTCGCGCGGGTACACGCTGCGCCCGAAGGAAGGGTATTTCCCCGCGGGACCGGCGGACACGACCGGTGACGTCCGCGCCGAAACCGCCCTGGTGCTCAAGGAGTGGGGCATCAACGTCGAGATGCAGCACCACGAAGTCGGCGCTCCGGGCCAAGCCGAGATCGATTTCCGCTTCGACTCGCTGCTCAAGACCGCCGACAATCTCATGACGTTCAAATACGTTGTGCGCAGCGTCGCGGCGCGTAACGGCAAGTCCGTGACGTTCATGCCGAAGCCGGTGTTCGGCGATAACGGCAGCGGCATGCACGTGCATCAATCGCTGTGGAACGAGGGCGAGCCGCTGTTTTACGACAAGAACGGATACGCCGAATGTTCGCAGATGATGCTCTACTACATCGGCGGTCTGCTGACACACATCGATTCGCTGATGGCATTCTGCGCGCCGACGACCAATTCGTACAAGCGGCTGGTGCCGCACTACGAAGCGCCGGTCAACGTGGCGTTCTCAGCGCGGAATCGTTCGGCTGCGATTCGCATCCCAATGTTCTTCCAGGGCAATCCGAAGGCCAAACGGCTCGAGTTCCGCCCGCCCGATCCCACCGCCAATCCCTACCTCGCGTTCTCGGCGCTGCTGTGCGCGGGGCTCGACGGGATCAAGCGCAAGATCGATCCGGTTGCCGCCGGTTTTGGGCCGCTCGAGGAAAACATCTACGACTTGCCGCCGGAAAAAGCGGCGAAGATTCGCTCGGTTCCCGGCTCGCTGCGTCAATCGCTCGACGCGCTGCGCGACGATCACGACTACCTCACCGACACCGGCGTCTTCACCCAAGACTTCATCGACTTGTGGATCGCGTACAAAACCGAGCGCGAACTCAAGCCGGTTGAAATCCGTCCACATCCGTACGAGTTTTACCTGTACTACGACGCGTGACTGCCAAGCCCTAAAGCGTCCTCCCAAAAGAGGCTTCCTCGAATGGAAGCCTCTTTTCACGTCGAAACGGCCCACTATGCAGGCGTCGGCGCTGGCGGATATCTTCAAGAGCTATGACGTCCGCGGGATCTACCCCGACCAACTCAACGACGACCTCGCTTACAAAATCGGACGCTGTTTCATTCCGCTGCTCAAAGCGAAAAACGTGGCGGTCGGCCGCGACATGCGCGAGTCCGGCAATCAACTCTTTGAAGCATTCGCGCGCGGCGCCTCGGAAGCAGGCGGAAACGTCCTAGATGTGGGGCGCGTTTCAACCGATGCCCTGTACTTCGCAGTTGGAAAGTACGAACTCGACGGCGGCGTGATGATTACGGCCTCGCACAATCCAGCCAACTACAACGGCATGAAGTTCACGCGCAGCCAGGCGCAAGCGATCTCGCTGGACACGGGCCTGGCGCATATTCGCGATCAGATCGCGGCGGACGATATCCCCCCTCCGGCTGCTGCGGCACGCGGCCAAATCACTCGCCGCAATATTTTGGACGAGTTTGCGGCGCACTGCCTCTCGTTCATCGACCCGGCCAAGATTAAGCCGTTCAAGATCGCAATCGACGCCGGCAACGGGATGGCGGGCGAAACGGTGCCGCACGTCTTCAAGCACCTGCCCTGCGAAGTCGTGCCTTTGTTTTTTGAACTGGACGGCAGCTTTCCGAACCATCCGGCCAGCCCGATCGAAGCCGAAAACATGATCGACTTGCAAGCGGCGGTGCGCAAGCATGGCTGCGATCTCGGCGCGGCATTTGACGGTGACGCGGATCGCATGTTCATCGTCGACGAAAAAGGCGACTTGATCGATGGCAGCACGGTCACTGCCCTCGTCGCGCTCAACACGCTCAAACGCCGCCCCGGCAGCAAGATTCTCTACAATCTCATCTGCAGCCGGAGCGTTCCCGAACTCATCACGAAGAACGGCGGAATCCCGGTTCGTTCCCAGGTGGGGCACTCGCTCATCAAGCAGACGATGCGCGAAGAGGACATCATCTTCGGAGGCAAGCACAGCGGGCATTTTTACTTCCGCGATAACTGGTACGCCGACTCGGGAATGATCGCGCTGATGGAGTGCCTCGAGCTTTTTAGCGAAGCGAACCAGCCGGTCAGTGAATTTATCACGCCGATCGATACGCGGTTTCGTTCCGGAGAAATCAATACGGCAGTCAAAGATGCTCAAGCCAAGATGCGCGAGATCGAAGAGTTTTACAAGGGCGCCCAAGTCGACCACTTGGACGGCGTTACGATTTCATATCCCGACTGGTGGCTCAACGTGCGCCCTTCGAATACGGAACCGCTGCTTCGCCTGAACGTCGAAGGCGACACGCGCGAATTGATGGAGCGCCATCGCGACGAAGCGCTGGCGCTGATTCGCTCGTGAACCGTTTTGTAATCGGTCCCGCTTCGATCGCGCTCGGCGACGGCTCGTCAATCGAGGGCCGCATCGCGATCGAAAACGGGCGGGTCAGTGAAGTGCTTGCTTCAGACGGCGCAACGGATCTGCGCCTGCCGCCCGGCACGCACGTCGCTCCGGGATTGATCGACATTCATACCAACGGGGCCGGCGAATTTTTGTTCAATCGCGACCAAGGCTACGCCGTGCCGGTGGCTGCAGTCGAATATGCACGCCAAGGGACGACCGGATTTGTGGCCGGCATCATGACGGCGCCGTGGGAATCGATGCTGCATGCGGCCGACGAGATCGTCGAAGCCGCGCACCAGCTCGAGGAAGACTCGCCGCGTGGCGCGCGCTGTTTAGGGATTCATTTCGAAGGCCCGTTTCTGAATCCGAAGTTCCGGCGTGTGCACCAACAACAGTGGATTATTCCGGCCACAAAGGAACGCTCGCGCGCGCTGGTCGAGGCGTGCAAAGGCGCGTGCCTGATGGTCACGATGGCGCCCGAAGTCGACGGCGTTTCGGATGCGGCGCGGTATTTCTTGGAGCACGGCATCGTCTGCTCGGCCGGCCACACGGCCGCGCGCTACCGCGAAGGCATGCTGGCTATCGGTCTGGGCTTTCGCTCCCTAACGCACGCCTTTAACGCGATGCCGCCGCTCGACCATCGCGACCCGTCGATTCTGGCGGCATTCATGCAAGACGGCCGCACGACCGTGCAGGTTATCTGCGACGGCATCCACGTCGCCCCGGTCATGGTCGATCTGCTGCATCGCACGCTGCACGAGCGCCTGATTCTCGCGACCGACAATATGCCCTCAGCCGGGCCGGGCTATCATATTTCGGGGGGCGTTATGCGCGCGGAGGACGGAACGA
>JAAXMC010000097.1 GCA_013036315.1 Vulcanimicrobiota bacterium | reverse complement strand
CAGACCTAGATAATAGCAGGCAAACCCGAAGTCGGGGCTGTCCCACCAATGGACGTCAACGTATGGCGTGTTGGTTCCTTGGCCGCTACTCACGATCGACGCTCCGTTCGAACTATCCACGGGACAATCGCCGGTATAGAAGTTGTTGACAAAGTTTACAGAATCGAGCGTCCACCCGTTCCTGAGTGTGGTACCTTTGAAGAACCAATCGTCACCCCTATGCCCCTCGACCCAGTCACCCCAGTGTGTGGCGGAGTAGGTGTAGGTGTCGCCAGCAACATACGGAAAACACCATGATTGGCCGTTGGATCTGCAATCGTCTCCCAATTGTACGTTATCCGTACCGATCGGTACTTGCTGAACGTCCAACACCGGCTGGAACTGAAAGGCAACGACATTGCTCTGTCCGCCTGCGGCTTGGACGTAGAGCGAACCAGAGTAGGCCGAAATGCCCGACACATTCGGAACCAACACGCCGATCACCGCGTCGCTCCAGTAAACCGCGGTTGCCTGCTGAACGGATCCAGTCCCGACGGGACCGGCCGCGCTTGGACTTAGCAAGAACGTCACCGTTCCAACCGGGACGCTCGTCGAAGATGACGAGCCGAACCCAGAGCCGATGAGGATGATTTGATCGCCCGGCTGACCCTGAATCGGACTCACTGACGAAATTGTGGGTGGCGGCGGTGGTGGGGTGGCAGGTTTCCTGCAACGTGGAGGACAGACTCGTGGTCTGTTGTTATGGAGAGTCACAATGCGGCCGCGGACGAGGACGCCGCTTACACGAGCGGATAAGGAACCCATGATCGGCTGGTGACTGCTCACCACTGTCTGGCGCAAGGCTACCAGCGAAGAGACGTTTCTGTTCAGTATGCTGCGCAGAGCTGCGGGCGCCGACCGATCAGCCGCCAGCAACTTTTGCCCGCGCGCGATGCGATCACCGAGCCACTGCGCTTGCAGGTTGGCCTTGCGGGTTAGGAACGCCGCATGCACTCGCTGCGCCCCTTGTCGCTGCATGGCTTTGATCCGCGCCAGCTGCATGGCTCTGATCCGCGCCATGGTCTGCGGCGACGGAGCTTTGCCGACCGCCGGATGAGTTCGTGGCGTGCGAATGGGCCTTGCACTCGCTATAGGGGATCGCGGAGCCGCAGCGTTCATGGTATAGAACGTGAAGTCCGTCGCAAGGGTACGACGGCTGCACGCTGACGGCTTGCAGACGAAGACCGGTACGCTCCGCACGGCGCCGGGAATGCTAAGAAGGAAGGCCGGCGTAACGGCCGTCACCGCGGTGTCGGAAAACACCTGGAAACCGGTGGCCGGCCGCCCCCCGAACGTCACCCTCGTAACTCCGGTAAAACACGTGCCATTTAACGTGACCGTAACTCCGCCCGTATTCGGGCCACGTTTCGGAGTGACGGAACTCACCGCCGGAACGCAAGGAGCGATCAGTGTCCGGCGAAGCGGCGCGGCGCCCCAGCCTTGCGCGTAGGTAACATACGCTGCACATACGGCGAGCAGCGCAACCAGTATGGCCTTCTTCATTTATACCTCTCCGTGGCCAGCCTATTTCCATGGGTGATGAGGATAATGGTTTTGTTGTCTTCACTGACAGTGCTGCCCTACTGACAGGTACCCGTCAACACCACGACCATGAAACTCCCCGCGCACTATCAGGCTTTTTTACTTTGGGATGGCGAGGATCTTGCAAATATTGCTACGGCGTAAAAGTTCCACGGATGATAGCCTGCCCGAGTCCGGCGTTTAACGTGGTAGTTCCAGCTGCCGCAAACCTCGCCGCACCAGTCTTGACGAAAAACCAACGGGACTCTCCCGCGGGCGCAGCACACTTGAGGGGCTGACCGAGAGTCGCAGTCACAAAGTAAAACGTGAGCGTGGGAAATGCTGCCGGGCCTCGGGTTGCGGTTACTGGAGGCGCACTACCAGGCAACAGATCGGCCCTCCAATCCACAAGAAGCGGTCTCGCACCAAAACCCGTTGTCGCAAGAAACTGCATCCCGAGCCCTCCCCGGAGACCCGTGAGCCTGTAGTAGAAATCGAAGAGGTGCGTTTGGTTTGAACGGACCACCATATTATCGAGCTGCCCCGCGCAAGTGACGTTTGGCATCCCGAGCGGATTGATCAGAAACGGAAATGCCTTGCGAGCAACGACGGTCCCGTTCAAACTGGGTTCGGCGATCGCCGTAGTTCCGGGTGCTAGGTTCACGTTTCCGCCTGGAGGCAACACCTTCGAGGCGTTGCCACGTAGCGGGACAGTAGCAATAAGCACAAGCAGAATCCCTGGCACAACCCACCTTGTGCTCCCTATCGTTACAAGGGGCTTGAACATCATTGCCTCCTAGTGTGGAGCACGAACTTCTGCGGCGCGACCTCGGTCATCAGCCTTCAGTAACGTCCCTGCCCAGCAGTTCGCCATCGGCCCAGGTTGTACCAGCGTGGCAACGCAACACCCGCTGAGGGGCTTAGTCAGGAGTTACGTTGTAAAGTGGCCTGGCATTCGGAGCTATTTCGCGACCGCCACTCCCTCGGGCCCAATGCCCGCCGCGAAGGGCGAACCCGCCACCGGCGTGAGCGCGCCGGTCGCCGCGTTGATGGCATAAGCGGAGACGTTGTTGGCGGTATGATTGTCAACGTACGCGAACGTGCCCGTGGGATCGACCGCGACCCACAGGGGCCCGCCGCCCGTCGCGAAGGGCGAACCCGCCACCGGCGTGAGCGCGCCGGTTGCCACGTTGATAGTGTAGGCGGAAACGTTGTTGGTGCCATTATTGGCTACGTACACGAACGTACCAGAGGGATTGACCGCCACGCCCGTGGGAAACGTGCCCGCCGCGAAGGGGGAACCCACCACCGCAATGAGCGCGCCGGTCGCCGGGTTGATGGTGTAGGCGGAGACGTTGCCGGAGCCAAGGTTGGCAACATACACGAATGAGCCGGCAACCGCTACTCCAACGGGACGGATGCCCGCCGCGAAGGGGGAACCCGCCACCTGCGTGAGCGCGCCGGTCGCCGCGTTGATGGTGTAGGCGGAAACGTTGTTGGACAGGACGCTTGAGTTGGCAACGTACGCGAACTTGCCGGTGGGATCGACTGTCACTCCCTGGGGAAAGGTGCCCGCCGCGAAGGGGGAACCCGCCACCGCCGTGAGCGCGCCGGTCGCCGCGTTGATGGTGTAGGCGGAAACGTCGGCGCCGGTTTCATTGGTAACGTACGCGAACTTGCCGGTGGGATCGACCGCCATTTCCTGGGGAGAGCTGCCCGCCGCGAAGGGCGAACCCGCCATCGGCGTGAGCGCGCCGGTTGTCGCGCTGATGATGTAGCCGGAGACGTTGTTGGCGCCGAAATTGGTAACGTACACGAAAGGGCCGGCGGGATCGACCGCCACTCCGAAGGGCCCGTTTCCCGCAGCGAAGGGCGAACCCGCCACCGGAGTGAGCGCACCGGTCGCCGCGTTGATGGTGTAGGCGGAAACGTTGCTCGCTATTACGCCAGTATCGTAATTTGCAACGTATGCGAACGGGGAGATCAGCGGGGCCGGTGTTGCGTAAAAGGCTGGTGCAGTGCAATTCCCGCACCCGCACCCGGCCAGGGACGCAAGGGCCACCAGCGCGGCGAGCTGCCGGACGTGAAAGAAACGAACGGTCTTGAGCATGTGCATGGTCCTCCTGAGCACTTAGATCTTCACGCCGAGGCGTAACACGGCTCCGATGCGCGAAGATTCCGAACAAGGAAGAAAATTACTCTAGGCATCACACGTAACGAGAAAGCCCCGATAATAAATCGGAGCTTTCTTCAATCTGGCGACGCTGATGGGGCTCGAACCCACGACCTTCGCCGTGACAGGGCGACGCTCTAACCAACTGAGCTACAGCGCCATCGCCAGATGATGGTGGGCACGGTTGGGATTGAACCAACGACCCCCCGCGTGTGAAGCGGATGCTCTCCCACTGAGCTACGCGCCCATGCGTTTGCGAACCGGCATATCGTATCCTAGTCGCCGCGCCGCTGTCTAGCGACCGCCTTCGGGGTATAGGGCACAGGATGGATCCTCTCGAGTCGGCTAAGGCCGCGCGCCTGCGCTACGTCACCGATGAAATGCCCGGCATACGCCGCGAGAAGCATGGCGAGCATTTCGCGTATTACGGGCCCGACGGTTCGAAGATCGACGACGAGAAAGAACTCACGCGCATAAAGGCGCTGGCGGTGCCGCCCGCCTATAGCGACGTGTGGATTTGCCCAATTCCAAACGGCCATATCCAAGCCACCGCGCGCGACGCACGTGGACGCAAACAATATCGCTACCACAAGCGCTGGCGCGAAGAGCGCGATGAAAACAAATACGATCGCATGATTGCCTTCGCGCAGAACCTTCCGAAGATGCGCAAGCGTATCGAAAGCGATCTCGGTCTGCCGGGGTTGCCGCGCGAGAAAGTGTTAGCCACCATTGTGCAACTGCTCGAAACGACCGCGATCCGCGTCGGCAACGACGAGTACGCGAAAGACAACAACTCCTTCGGCCTAACGACGCTGCGCAACAAGCACGCGAAAGTGGAGGGCTCGAACGTGCGCTTCTCCTTCCGCGGGAAAAGCGGCGTACGCCAGGCGATGGATTTGCGCGATCGCCGTTTGGCGAAGATCGTCCGGCAGTGCCAAGACCTGCCCGGACAGCAGCTCTTCGAATATCTCGAAGAGGACGGAGCGACGCGCGCGATCGATTCTTCCGACGTAAATGACTACATCCGCGAGATATCCGGCGAAGAATTCAGCGCTAAGGATTTTCGCACATGGGTGGGCACGGTTACGTGCGCGATGCTGTTGGCCAGCGACGCTGTCGGCGAAGACGCGCAGACCGATCGGAAACAGCGGGTAGTTGCGGTCATTAAAGATGTCGCGAAGCGGCTGGGAAATACGCCGGCGATTTGCCGGAAGTGTTATGTGCATCCCGCAATCGTCGAAGCCTACCTGGAGGCGGGCGCACTCGCGCCGGCGCGCGCTCCTCGTTCGCGCGAGGGCTTCACCGACGAAGACCTCTTCGTGCTCGCATTGCTGCAGGAACGCTCGCGCGAAAATAACAGAGCGGCATGATCGCCCCGCTGCTCCTGGCGGCCGTCGTCACGACTGCCTCCGTTCATCGCGCCGTGTCCACCCAAAGCGCGCAGGCGCAACTGTTTTTCGATCGCGGGCTGACGTCGTTTTACGCCTACGATCGCGATGGCGCCGCGCAAGCGTTCGCGAATGCCTTGCACGCCGATCCGCAGTTGGCGATGGCCGCCTGGGGTGAAGCGCTCGCTGCGGCGGCCGATTTGAACCACCCGCTCTCGCCCGACTCGTTTACAGCCGCGCAAACCGCCGTGAAGCAAGCCGTATCACTCGAAACGTTTGCTTCGGTTCCCGAACGCGCGTATATTGATGCGCTCGCGTTGCGATATGCCGGCAGTTGGGACAACCGGGAAACCAACGAGCAGCGCTACATTCAAGCGATGGAAGCCATCGTCGCGCAACATCCGCTCGACGATGATGCTGCGGTGCTCACGGCCGAGGCGTTGCTTGAAGATCGCGAGCCGCCGGCACGCGCGCTAGCGCTTCTGCAGCCGGTTTTGCTCCGGCAGCCCTTGAATGTCATGGTGAACCACCTTTGCATTCACGCATACGAATTGCTGCCCGACGTTACGCCCGCAATCCCGTGCGCCGATCGTTTGCATGAGATGACGTTTCTCCCGCAACACGAGCATCTCGCGCATATGCCCGCGCATACATATACCGAAGCCGGCCAATACGCGAAAGCCGTTGCGGCCAGCGAACGCGCTTGGAATTTGCGGCAGGCGTGGATCGCCGCCGCGCCGCCGTACGAGCTGCAATATGGCCCGCACGACGCCTCCGTAGGCTACGCCGCCGCCATGATGCTCGGCGATCAAAGCATCGCGCAAACGTGGGAGACGCGCGTCGCGGCGCAGATGCAAACGGCCTTCCATTTGACAACGCTCGCGCGCTTTGCCCAATGGACGCAAGTGATAACCCAAGCCGGGCAACCCGACTCGCATCGAGCTTTTACGCTCGGTCTTGCTTACGCGCATCTAGGAAACCTCAGCGCCGCCGAGGAGCAGTTGACCGCGTTGCGGCGCGACGCTCTCGAAACCGAGTACGGCGACATGTTGGATGCCGCGATCCAGGAGCGGCGGGGAAACGTCAATGGAGCCGTCGCATCGTTGCAGCGCGCGATCGTGATTCAGAAGCGCGATTACACGGCCGAATACATCCCACTTTTTCCGGCCGGTGAAATGTTGGGCGCGCTGTACCTTCGCGCCGGACGCTATTTTGAAGCTCGAAGCGCGCTGCAACAGTCGCTCGGCCGGTATCCGGGCGATCCGCGCGCGCTTTATGCTCTCGTCGTCGCGTGCGGGCGCATCGGCGATGGCCCTTGCGCGAACTCCGGTCGTTTGGAATTTGAAGAGATTTGGCACGGGCCACCGCCCAACATCGACGATTTATAAGCGCTCGCCAACCAACCGGGCGTTCGTCCGTTGTGCCGTGTCTTGGCTTGGGAACGTTAGTAAGTAGCACTTATTCGAGCTACAGGAGACACAATGAAGACTTTCACCAACCGGGCGCTTGTAGCGCTCTTCGCCGCGAGCCTGATCGTCGGATCGGCGTCGGTGGCGATCGCCGACAAGGGCGATAAGCACGGCAGCAACGGCAAGGACAAGCACTCCAACGCGAGCACGTCTCAGAGTTGCATCAATCCCGCCGGCAACATGCGCGGCTGGTGCAAGAGCCACATGAATGGCTCGTTCATCACCGGAACGGTCACCAGCATCAACGGTAATACAGCGATCGTCACGATGCCGAACAATCAGCAAATCCAAATCGGCGCGCGTGGCCGCAACCTCCGCGTCGGCCAGCAGGTCACGCTGCGCGGAAACTTTGGGAACGGCAACGCCTTTGTTCCGGCCAATGGCAACTACAGCAACTATGGCGGCCCGTTTTCGGGCGCGTCGGTGCGCGGATTGATCGTTTCGGTCAACGGCAACTCAATTCAAATTGCGCAAGGCTTGAGCCTCATCACAATTAACGATGCGAACGCCGCCTCGCGCGGAGCGATCAACGGCTCGCTCTATCCCGGCCGCACGATCACTGCCTCCGGCAATTGGAACGGCAGCACGTTCGTCGCGAACAGCATCCAATAAAAGCTTCTTTACCTCGTACGCGGGGTAAAGATGGAAAAAAGACGAGCCCCAGAAATATCTGGGGCTCGTTTCTTAACAGAACGTGGGCGGTTAGCTCAGTGGGAGAGCGCTTCCCTGACACGGAAGAGGTCATTGGTTCAATCCCAATACCGCCCACCATTCCGAGATTACCCCGGACAGTTCCCAACAGCCGACTTGCCCGCGAGTCGATCCGCAATCCACGCGCTGACGCGATCGGAACTAACTGCCATAACGGAATCGTGCGTGGCGCCCTGCACGCCGTCGAGCTCCGGATGCGCGCCGTTAGCGCACAAACTCGCGTGCAGCGAAGCCGAGCCCTCGAACGAAACGAGGCTGTCGCTCCTTCCTTGCACGATGAGCGTCGGAACTTGCACGCGCAGACGCGACGGCTCGTTTGCGATGAAGTCTTGCATCAATACGCTCGATACGACATTCGGCTGAAAAATGTCGGCAGGCGGAACGGTGCTCCAAGCCGGCGAGCTCATCAGCGTTCCGGCGCAGGCGCTTTGCAACGACGGTAACAACGCCAGGCCCTTCTCGGTCAGCACGGTCTTTAAGTCCACCCGTGGATCGGTCGAAGCAATCCCTTCGACCATCATCATAAGCAGCGGCAGCACCGTTGACGGATACTTGCTCACGGCCGTCTCGCCGAAGAAATCGGGAATATCCGTGCCGGGTGCGTACGCAACCGCACCCAGAAGATGCAGCTCGGGCGCCCACGCGTTCGCGATCGCGGCAGCAAAAAGTGCCACGCTCCCGCCTTCGGAATGTCCCATCACAAACCAGCGATCGCTCAGCGCGGGGTAAAGATGCCTCGCCGCGCGTACGATGTCCGTAACGTCGTGCGCGCCGGAAACGCCGGCGAAATACGGATGTACGCCGGGTGTTCCCTCGCCTTCGTAATCGGTTTGCACGACGGCAAATCCGGCCGAAACGAAGCCTTGCAAAAAGCGCTGCTCGATATTTTGCTCCGCGAACTTCGAAGGCGCGCACTGCGGCGCGTTGCCGGTCGTGCCGTGCGCCCAACTGATCACCGGCCAGCCTCCGGGCGGCGGGGAACCGTTTGGAATTGAAACCACACCGGATACGGCAACATCACGTCCGCCCGCGGAGACGGTGTGATAGAGCACGAGCGTATTCGTTGCCGCGCCTTTCAGCAGCGAACCGCCCGTGAACGGCCGCGACCAAATGACGCTGCCCGGCGCAGCGCTCGGCAGCGGCGACGGCACGTCGTACAGTTCCGAACGCGTCACGGCCGCCAAACAGAAAATGGCCGCCAGCAGCTTAATATCCAACCGCAACCGACGCTCCCGTGCCGCCAATCTTCGCGGCACTACCGCTCGACCATGTGTCATCCGTCTCCGGCTCATATGTGCAGTTTGCATCTCCAAACGTTTCCAGCCATGTTTGCTGCAGATAGCGGATCGGCTTGCCGCCCAAGTGCGCGATCGCATCGCGGGTTGCGCGAAAGAGCGCGGCGTTCGTTGCGGTCGTGCAGTCGTCTAGATTGTAAAGTACCCCTAGCTCGTCGTGCTTTCCCAGCCGCGCACCCACCTGGGAAACGTAGGTTTGCAAATCTGCGACGAGCCGCTCCACCTGAGGCAAACTTTTCGCA